>JAMOQM010000132.1 GCA_027064005.1 Candidatus Cloacimonadota bacterium
AATATCGTTATATCGGCTTCCTTTGCTCTTGAAAACAATTTAATAGAATTTGGAGAAGAAGTAATTGGATTAGATGAAGAAAACGGGAATTTAACAACGATGGTCATACTCAAACCAAATTACAAAAATAATATAATTAATACTAAAATTATTAAAATAATTGCAAAACCTATAGTGAGAAATTAAAATGTTAAGAAAAATTGATTTGGAAAATGAAATAATTAGAATAGCTGATTTTATTAAAGAACAAATTTTTGGGCAAAATTTTAAAAAAGCGATAATTGGATTATCCGGTGGAATCGATAGTTCCGTTTCAGCTGCATTGGTAGTTAAAGCGATCGGAAAGGAAAATGTTCTCGGGATAATGCTTCCTTACAAAACAAGTCATCCGGATAGTTATAATGATGCGGTGGAAGTTGCTGAACATCTCGGAATTGAATATCAAAAGTATGATATTTCACCCATGGTAGATTCCTACTTTGAAAAATATGAACCGGATGCAACACCTCTTAGAAGAGGCAATAGGATGGCTCGTGAAAGAATGTGCGTTCTATTTGATAATTCGGCCAAACATGGCGGTTTAGTAGTTGGAACCGGAAACAAATCTGAATTAATGATCGGTTATTGTACACAATACGGAGATAGTGCTTGTGCTTTTGAACCGATTGGGCATCTTTACAAAACTGAGGTATGGGAAATTGCACGATTGTTAGGTTTACCAAAATCAGTTATCGAAAAAAAACCAACTGCCGATTTATGGGATGGTCAAACAGATGAAGATGAAATGGGAATGACTTATCAAAAATTAGATGAAATTCTTTATCAGATTGTCGATTTAAAAAAAGATAAAAATGATATTATGAAATTAGGATATTCCGAAAATGATATAGATAAAACATTTAATATGATTAAAAAATCTGAATTTAAAAGAAATATGCCGGCTTCATTGGAGGAAATTTGGGTTTCTTAAATAAAAACAAAATACCTGTCTGTAAAATTTGTAAAACTAATCCGGGTCATAGATTTTGTCTCCAAAAAGGAAAAGATATTTGTTGGAAATGTTGCAATGAGATTAGAATTTTAGGAAAATGTCCAACGAGTTGCAGATTTCATATTGCGGATATTCCCGATGATTTATTAGGAAAGACCGGATTAGCAGTGGCTGTGGATTCTTTGTCGGAATATGAAGATTTGCAAAAAAGATTTATTGATCTGTGGGTTTTAAGAAATCAAAAAGTTTTTGATGGCGAAATTCCTATCCAATTAATTGAAAGTGAGGCTGGAAAAGATAAAATTAAAAAATACCTTTCTTCAATAAATATCAACGAATCAGCTAAATACAGCTACAATTATCTTCTCAAAAGATTAAAATTAAATACAGATAATCAACAAAATGTTTATACTTACGAAACAACAGTTAAAGCTTTTTTTGAAGATATTCTGACAATTAATTATGATAAAATCACTTCTCATTTTTTGAAGAATGAACAATACAAACAAAGTGAATTTCAGGAAAATTTTATAAAGAGACTTAAAAATATCAAAGAATTTAAAAAAATGTCTAATTATTTTATCGTTGGTTCAGGTATTACAAAAGATGGAAATTCCGCGATAGTTCACGCAATTTTAAACAATAAAATCAATATAACCTTAACTTTGGTTTCTGATGATTCAAAATGGAAAATCGCAAATTATTATTTTGGCGAACCAAATTTAGTTAATTCGGAATCTGAAGTTTATAAAAACATTGCTTTGCTTCTCAATAAAAATCAAAAAGTCAAAGCTTTGGAAATGTTGGATGAGCAAGTAAAGATTTTCCCTAATTCGGCTGATATTCAATATTATTATGGCATTTATTTTCTTAACTTTTCCGGTAATTTCAAGAAAGCTGTAACTCATTATTTTAATTCAATTGAAATTGATCCCGATTTTTCAGAATCATATTTTGGATTAGCAACAGCCTATTTATTATTAAAAGATAGCAAAAATGCAATCAAATACTATGAATTGGCCTTTGAAAAAAATAAGGAAGATTTTCGAGCTTTGAACAATTTAGCTTCTATTTATTTTGAAGAAGGTGATTTACAAAAGGCAAAAGATTATGTCGAAAAAGCTTTAAAACTTAAACCTGATTTTGATTTGGCAATTAAAAATAAAGAACGAATAGTAAAAAGTATTTCATGAGTTTCAAAGAAAAGTTTTTCGAAGAAGCATACAATTTAGCTGAAAAAGGGCGAGGATTAACTTCTCCAAATCCTTTTGTCGGGGCTGTCTTAGTTCGCGATAATGTAATTATTGGCAGGGGTTATACTCAACCTTGGGGTAAGGATCATGCCGAAATTCAAGCAATTAAAGATGCAAATTATGATTGTGAAGGTGCGGAAATGTACGTAACTCTCGAGCCGTGTGCACATTATGGGAAAACTCCGCCTTGTGCCGATGCGATTATTAAACACAAGATAAAGTCTGTTTACGCCGGAATCAAAGATCCAAATCCTAAAGTAAATGGAAAAGGCTTTGAGAAATTAAAGAACGCCGGAGTGTTTGTTAAAACAGGTATTTGGAAATCTAAAATTGAGAAGCAATTGGAATATTATCTAAAATTTATTATCTCAAAAAGACCTTTTGTATTCTCAAAAATCGCAACAAGTATGGATGGGAAAATATCCTCATCTACGGGAAAATCCAAATGGATTACCAATGAAAAATCACGAAAATATGTTCATAAATTGCGAGCTGAAGCAGATGTCATTATCACCGGAATAAATACTGTTCTTGCTGATAATCCAACTTTCAATGTAAGATTTGGTGAAGCTAAAAATAATCCGATTCGAATAATTTTGGATTCCCGGTTAAGGCTTCCGGTAAATTCCAATATTGCCGAAACTGCGAAAGATATTCAAACAATTGTTTTTGTATATTCTCTTCAAAAAGATGCTAAATACCTTTCTCTAAAAAAGTTAGGGATAGAAATCAAAGAATGTCCTTTAAGAAATGGCGGTTTAGATTTGCAATATATTCTCGATTATGTTTATTCTCTCAACAAATATTTAGTAATGATTGAAGCGGGGAACAAAATTAATTCTTCTTTTTTAGCTGAGAAATTAATTGATAAACTTTATCATTTTGTGGCACCAAAAATTATTGGTGGCAAAAATTCATTATTCCAAAATTATATTATTGATGAGATAAAGGAATCTGTAAATTTAACAAACATTGATATTTCAAATTATGATGAAGATTTACTTTTTCAATATTATCTAAGATATTCCGGTTAGTTAAGATGGGAATAATTGTTAAAAAATTCGGCGGGACTTCAGTAGCTAACATCCAAAAGATTAAAGATATTGCTGCGAGAATTTCACAAGAAAAAAAGCCGGATGATTCGATTGTAATTGTTGTTTCTGCAATGGGAAATACAACTAACGAATTATTTGATTTAGCTACCCAAATTTCTCAAAAACCTTCAAGAAGGGAATTAGATATGTTGGTAACAGCCGGTGAAAGAATTTCTATGTCATTGCTATCATTAGCTTTACAGGAAAATGGTCTTTCGGCAATATCATTTACCGGTTCTCAAAGCGGTATAATTACGGACATTCATCATGGTTCTGCAAAAATCATCAATGTAAAAGCTTTTAGGATTTTTGAAGAATTAAATAATGGAAAAATAGTTATCGTTGCAGGCTATCAAGGAATTAGTACAAAAAAGGAAGTTACAACATTGGGGAGAGGTGGTTCGGACACTTCCGCAGTCGCTTTAGCTTGCTATTTAAAAGCGGATAAATGTGAAATATTTACCGACGTGAATGGAGTTTTTAGTGCCGATCCGAGAAAAGTTTCAGAAGCAAAATTTCTTTCCGAAATATCTTATCAAGAAATGTTGGCTCTCGCATATAATGGAGCTAATGTAATTCATTCACGAGCCGTGGAATTCGCCTTCAAATACAAAATTGATGTTGAAATTAAATCATCGTTTAACAAAATAAAAGGAACAAAACTTGTGGATAAAATCATTAATGAAGAAAATAGTATAACTGCGATTACGACCCAAAAAGACATTGTATTATTTAGCTTAAATTTATCAATATTAAATTCAAAAGAATTTTTTCAAAGTATTTCCAATGATGGAGTGGAGCTGATAAATTTCAAATTTTCCGGCGACAATCTTACCTTATTTGTCCATTCGGATTATTTTAATCATGTAAAACAAATCTTAATTAAACAAAATTATAGCTATAAAGTAACAAAAGATTTAAAAACATTAACTTTTGTTGGTCCCGGATTAAGTAAATATTCGCTTTTTGTCGCCGATGTTATAGATTATTTAAATACAAAAAATAAATGTAAAATAGTTGACCTTATCGTGCAAGAAATAAGCTTAACATTTGTTCTGGAAACGGAATTATTAGATGATATTTTAAGTGATATTCATGCTTGGACTTTTTATACCGGAGAAAAAAATGATAAATGATAAAAAATTAGTTTTAATTGTTGATGATGAAGTAACTTTAAGAGAAATAATATCCGAAATGTTTGAAATGTTCGGAGCGGAAACTATTTTGGCTTCCAATAAAGAAGAAACGGTAGAATTAGTTAGAACTCACAAAACTTTAATTGATTTGGCAATTATTGATTTCAATCTGGATGGTTCAACAGGTGATGAGGTTTTAAGAGAAATTAAAAAAATAGATGATACGATTTATACAGTTTTAGCCAGTGGTATGATTACCGAATACGACCGAGAAAAATACGAAAATCTTGGATTTGATGAAATCATAAAAAAACCATACCGAATGGAAGATTTAAATAAATTATATGAAAAATGTTAAAGGAGAATAAATGAGTAAATATATTGTAACCAGTGCTCTTCCTTATGCTAATGGAAAATTACATATTGGTCATTTGGCCGGAGCGTATTTACCTGCGGATATATTTGTAAGATTTCTAAAATTAAAAAATGAAGACGTTATTTATATTTGTGGAACTGATGAACACGGTGCTCCAATTTCTATCAAAGCTGAAGCTGAAGGAGTTTCTCCGAAAGATATTGCAAATCGTTATCATGAAAAGATTAAAGAAGGTTTTGATGCAGTTGGTATTGAATTTGATAATTTTTCAGGAACCGATAGACAAATACATTATAAATTATCTCAAGATTTTTTTAAAGATTTGGATAAGAATGGTTTTATTTCAATTAAAACGTCAAAACAGCTTTATTGTGAACATGATAAAAAATTCTTGGCTGATAGATATGTTGAGGGAATCTGTCCATTTTGTGGATATGAAGGTGCTCGCGGAGATCAATGTGATAATTGCGGGAAATTAATTGATGCCACTGCTCTTATTGAACCGAAATGTATGATTTGCGGAAACACTCCTGTTGTAAAAGAAACAACGCATTGGTTTTTAGATTTACCAAAATTTGGCGATAAATTAAAAAACTGGATAGGAACAAAATCTTTTTGGAAAGATAATGTTCACAAATTTATTATGTCTTGGTTGGAATCCGGATTAATAGAAAGAGCTATAACGCGTGATTTAAAATGGGGGATTCCTCTTCCGATTGAAGGAAATGACGATAAAGTTCTTTATGTTTGGTTTGAAGCTCCTATCGGATATATTAGTTCAACAATTGAATGGGCAAAAAATCAAGGTGATGACGATTTGTGGAAAAAATATTGGATGGATGAAAACACTAAATTAATTCATTTTATTGGAAAAGACAATATTCCTTTTCATACCATTATTTGGCCGGCTTTATTAATGGGACAAGATAAAAATTTCGTTTTACCTTATGATGTCCCGGCTAACGAATATCTTAATTTAGAAGGAAAACAACTTTCTACCAGTAGAAATTGGGCGATTTGGGTTGATGAAATTGCAAAAGATTTTGACGGAGAATACGTGAGATATTATTTAGCTGCAAATGCTCCGGAAACCAAAGATAGCGATTTTGTATGGAAAGATTTTCAAAACTCAATCAATAATGACTTGGCAAATGTTCTCGGTAATTTAGCAAACAGGGTTTTTACCTTTATCGCAAAATTTTACGACGGCAAAATATCAAAGTATTCGGAAGTTTCCGATTCCGCTTTGGAGTTGTTAAATTCAGCAAAGAAAATTATTCGAGAAGTAGAAACTTGCTATCAAAACTATAAAGTTCGCAAAGCAACAAAATTAATTATAGACTTAGCTCGTCTCGGAAATAAATATTTTGATGAACGAAAACCTTGGAAAATGGTAAAGGAAAATAAAGAAGGTGCTTCTGAAACACTTTATGTCTGCTACCAGATTTTGGAAATTATTTCAATATTATTTACTCCGGTTTTTCCTAAAAAAATGTCTAAACTTAGAGCTTCAATGAATTTAAAATCGGATTTTAATTGGGATGATTTATGCACGGAAATTACTGATGACGTTACTATTGGTGAATTTAAACCTTTATTTACTAAAATTGAAGATAAAGAAATCGATACCCAAATCGAAAAACTTTTCGCTAATCTGAAATCAAAGAAAAAAGAAAAAATTGTTCATAAAGAAGATATCGAATTTGATGATTTTGAAAAAATGGAACTCAGAATTGTTAAAATAATTGAAGTGGAAAAAATCAAAAAATCAAAAAAATTACTTAAAATTTTGGTAGATTTGGATGGTGAAAAACGTACGGTTCTTTCCGGAATTGCAAAAAATTATAAACCCAAAGATTTGATTGGGAAAAAAGTTGTTATGCTAATTAATCTTAAACCTAAAAAAATGATGGGAGAACTCTCTCAAGGAATGATATTGGCTGCAACAAATGGAGACAAATTGTCTTTATTAACTTTGGATAGGGAAGACCTGGATATCGGGAGTCCTATTTCTTAGGGAGATTTATGAAAGTATTTATAGAAACATACGGATGCCAAATGAACGTATCCGATTCAGAAATGATAAAAGAAATTTTAATCGAAAATAATGATGAAGTTACTGAAAATATAGATGAAGCCGATGTCCTTTTATTTAACACTTGCTCTGTAAGACAACATGCCGAAGATAGAGTTTTAGGGAGAATTTCAAATGAAGCTTCCCGAAAATCAAAAAAAAGAAATCTTAAAATTGGAGTCATCGGTTGTATGGCTCAACGTCTTGGAGATGATTTACATAAAATAAATAAAAACATAGATTTTGTTATTGGTGTTGATCAATATAAAAATTTGCCTAAAATTATTCATAAAAAAAGAGTTAAAGATTTTACTGAAACAACAGTCAATAATTCTGAAGTTTATGAAAATATTTATCCCATTCATTCCGGTAAATTCAATGCATTTGTTACGATTATGAGAGGGTGCGACAATTTTTGTACATATTGTATCGTTCCTTATACGAGAGGACGCGAAAGAAGCAGAAATTCCGAAGAAATTATTAAAGAGGTGGAACTCGCCGCTTCCAAAGGTTTTAAAGATGTTACACTTCTTGGACAAAACGTGAATAGCTACAAATATGAAGATGTTGATTTTGCGGAATTACTAAAACAAGTTAACGAAATTGATTCGATTAAAAGATTGAGATTTGTAACTTCCCATCCAAAGGATTTATCTGATTCCGTAATTAAAGTTATGGGGGAATCCGAAAAAATTTGCGAACATCTACATTTACCTATGCAGTCAGGTAATACTGATATTCTTAAACGAATGAACCGAGGCTATTCTTATGAACATTATCGAGGCATCATAACTAAATTAAGAAATAAAATGCCCGATATTGCCATCACAACCGATATCATTGTGGGTTTTCCGGGTGAAACGGAAGAACAATTTAATGATACTTATAATGCGATGAAAGAAATTGAATTTGATTACGCTTTTACTTTTAAATATTCTCCCCGTGAAGGAACTATTGCAGCAAAATATACAGACCAAATTCCCGAAGAAATTCGATTAGAAAGATTACAAAAATTAATTAAACTGCAAGAAGAAATTACTTTGAAAAAATACCGCTCAAAAATCGGAACTATTCAAGAATTATATGTTGAAAAAGTAAGCAAAAAGTCAGACAAAGAACTTGCCGGAAGAACTCGCGATTTTAAAATCACTGTTTTTGAAGGTTCTCAAAATTTAATCGGAAAATTTGTAAAAGTAAAAATTGTGGATGCAGTAGGGTGGACTTTAAAAGGTAAATTAATTGAATAAATTGGAAATATTTTTACATAATTGGTTAGTATTGCACGAACCATTAATTTCTAAACCATCGCCATTATTAATCTTAGCTGTTATTTTGGTGGTGGGTTCTGTATTTTCTCGACTTGGGAAAAAAATCAAATTGCCATCAATAACTTCTCAAATTATTGGTGGAATTTTTATTGGTCATTATATCTTAAATGTTTTTCCTTCCGAAGCTTACGAAAGCTTTAATCAAATTACCAAAATCGCTTTAGGATTTGTTGGTTTATTAATCGGAAGTCATCTAAATTTTAGAAAATTGGCAAACGCTAAAAAGAGAGTTATTTCCATTGTTTTGGCAGATGCTTTCATAACACCATTACTTGTATTTTTCGTTTTGTATTTTGTTGTAAAATTAGAATTAATTGTAAGTTTACTTTTAGGAGTTTTATCATTATTAACTGCTCCGGGATCAACGTTGCATGTTATAAAAGAAAAGAGGGCTAAAGGTCTGGTATCAAAGACATTGTTGGCAGTTGTTGCTTTAAATAATGTCCTAACAATTCTTTTGTTTTACACAATTTATTATTATATGTATTCAATTGATACCTATCATGAAATCCATTTAATTTCCATAATTTTGCGCCCGATTTATTTGCTTTTGGAATCATTTATTATTGGAGGATTGACCGGATTCACGGTTATTTATTTTACTGAAAAGAGAAAATCCACAACGTCATTTTTGGGGATACTAATAATATCGGTAGTTTTAACAGTTGGAACGTCAGAAACTCTGCATTTTTCAGGAATATTATCAAGTTTGATTTTAGGGATTGTTATCGCTAATTTTTCTCGATATAAGAAATTGTTATTCAATTCTTTCAAAGATATAGAGAAAGAAGTATTTTCCTTGTTTTTTGTTTTAGCAGGAACTCATTTGGATTTTCACGCAATTGTTATGTCAAAATATGCCGGTTTAGCTTTTGTAATTTCCCGTATTTTTGGAAAATATTTTGGAGCTACTTTAGGAACGTATATAAACGGCTCAACACGTACTTTAAAAAAATGGATGGGATTTACCTTGTTTCCCTTTGCCGGATTAGCAATCGGTATGTTGCTCCTAATTGAAAATATGAATTATCTGGCACCTTATACTGAAACAATTTCCGCAATTGTTTTAACAGCGGTCTTGGTCTTTGAATTATTAGGACCAATTTCAACTGGTTTTGCCATCGAAAAAGCCGGTGAATCAAATAAAAATAGGGTTCGATTAATGGATTTCCTTCAAGAAGAATATATCATGGTTAATTTTGAATCAAACAATAAATGGGATGCTTTGGAAAACCTTGCCGAATTTTTACATCGTTCTCATCATTTGCAGGAAATAACCGTTGAAGAATTAAAGAAATCACTAATCGAACGTGAAAAAGATATTTCTACCGGAATTGGCGATAATTTGGCAATTCCACATGCAATAATTAATGGTGGTCCCAAAATTAGAGGCGTTATTGCTGTATCCAAAAAAGGGATTCCTTTTGATTCTTTTGATGGAAAACCGGTTAATGTATTCTTTTTAATTGCCACTCCAAAAGATAATTATGATTTACATTTGCAAGTTTTAGCGAATATTGCAAAAATTTTTGGGCATCATCCGGAAATTAAAGAAAAAATGATTAACGCAAAAAGTTCTGCGGAAGTCTTTGAAATATTACAAACAGAAGAAGTGGAAAATTACAATCCTTTCTTCGAAACATAGGATGGCTATAACCTATGATAAGATATATTATGTTAACCAAAGGAAGTAAAAATGAAAAGTATGACAGGATATGGTAAAGACACGCTTTTTACCGATAATTACAACATCTCGGTAGAAATAAAATCTCTTAATAATAGATTTTTTGATTTAAATGTTTCGATACCGAGAGAATTAAGTTCTATCCAAAATGATTTAAAATCTCTTTTTAATGATAAAGTATTCCGAGGAAAATTTGATTTGACAATTGACATTCTTGATAAGCGAGTTTCTTCGACAATTATTAATGAGCCAAAGTTAAAATCATATTCAAACCTTTTAAAACAAGCTGCTAAAATTGGCGGATTTGATTTGCAAATTAACATTCAGGATTTGATTGCTGAGCCGGATATGTTAATTTCCGAAAATAATGACAATCAACAATTAATTGAAGATATTAAACTCGTAGTAAAAAATGCTCTAAAAAACCATCAAATTATGGCTCTTAAAGAAGGCGATAAAATGGCTGATTATATAAAAAAGTCTCTGGAAAATATGAACAAATCTCTAACTATAGTTGAAAAAGCTTTTCCAAAATATAAGATAGAATTGTTTGATAAACTTGTAAAAAAGATGGAAGAACTTATTCATGAAGCTATTAATGATGATGATAAGCACAAAATTTTAGTTGAAACTTCAATCAAAATTGATAGATCTGATATTACCGAAGAAATAATACGTTTAAGATCTCATATTGAAAAATTTGAAAGCCTGTTAAATGTTAATAATCAAGCTTTAGGTAAAAAATTTAATTTTATCCTTCAAGAAATGCACCGCGAGATTAATACTATCGGTTCAAAATATAATTCAAATCTTGTTTTTGATCATATTCTCTTCATAAAAGAAGAAATAGAAAAATGCCGTGAGATAATCCAAAATGTCGAATAACGAAATTGTTTCCTGGACATCTTTTCCGCTTGTGGATAATTTAAAAAAATCAGCATTTCTTGTCAGTTTTATTATATTTATCTCTGCAATTGTTTGGTACATAACGTTTAAGCAGTGGAACTCACCGATATTTTTCTATATTGGGATGGCACTTTTAATATTTGAGCTTCTTCCCTACTTCGTTCCTACTTCCTATTTTTTAAAAGATGAAACAATTTTAATCAAATATCCATTAGCTAAAGTCGAGAAAAAATATTCAGAATACGGATGTTTTTATTTTGATAAGAATGGAATAATGCTTTCCCCTTTTTCTCGTCCTCATCGTCTCGACCGATTTAGAGGACAATCTTTAAGGTTTTCAGCAGATAAGTCAGAAAAAGATGAAGTTATAAGTATCTTAAAAGAAAAAATAGGAGCCCAATTCTAATGTATGACCATGATTTAGCCTTCCAAATTGCAAAAGTATTAAAGAAAAATGAAGACGGTTTAACTATTAACGAACTTTCTAAAATCCTAAAGATTAAAAAACATAAATATAAAGATTTAGTTTCTACCGCTAAACAATTGCACAAAGAACAAAAACTATTTTATTCTAATAAAAAATACACTATAAGAAATTCTCGACCTAAAATTAGTCGTTCAACCAAGAGTATTATCGGTACTTTCGATGCTACTTCGTTAGTTAAAAATCGGTCTTTTGCTTTTGTAATAACTGATAGCGGCGATATTTTTATTTCTGCGGAAGATACTTTGAATTCTTTCCATGGCGACAAAGTTGTGGTTGAAATATATCGCTCAAATGAAAGAATGACTTACGGTAGAATTATTAGGATTTTAGAAAGAAGTCGAGAGATTTTCGTCGGTGATATTTACAAATATCATAATAAAGCTTTTCTAAAAGCGGATAATTCTAAAATCCATAAAGATTTTGAAATTAGCAATCCGGAAAAATGCAAAGAAGGTTATAAAGGTGTATTGAAAATTACCAATTGGGGAAATGTGGAATTAAACCAGCCGCCAATTGGAGTAATTACGGAAATTCTCGGAAAATCCGGAAATCCGGAAGTGGAAATTATGGCAGTAATTCGATATTATGATTTGCCTTTGGAATTCCCGGAAAAAGTTTTGGATGATGTAAAAAAAGTTTCTTCTGAGATAAGTGAAAAAGAGATTTCTAAACGTTCTGATTTTAGAGAAGTCATTACTTTTACAATTGATCCAATTTCTGCAAAAGATTATGATGACGCAATTTCTTTTGAAGAAACTGAATTTGGTTGGAAATTATACGTCCATATTGCCGATGTTGCTCAATATGTTAAAATAGATTCCGCACTTTTCAAAGAAGCTTATAATCGTGGAAACAGCTACTATTTTCCTAAAAAAGTAATCCCAATGTTGCCTGAAAAATTATCAAATAAAGTTTGTTCTTTAAGACCTGATGAAGATAAATTGACAATGAGCGTCGTAACCACCTTTAATAATAATTTTAAAGTTATTAAACAGGAAATTGTAGAAGCTGTTATCCGTTCAGATATTAGATTAAATTATGAACAAGTTGATAATCTTTTTGAAGGAAATAATACGGATATTCCTGAAAATATTGTGAATGTTATAAGCAACTTGAGAAAATTATCCAAACATCTTCAAAACAAAAGAATTTCAAAGGGTTACTTGAATTTTATCCTTCCTGAAACAGAATTCATTTTTGATGATGACGGAAAGATATCGGACATTAAACGTTCTATGGAAACCGAATCTCATCAACTTGTTGAAAATTGTATGCTGGTGGCAAACGAATATGTTGCAAAGTTACTTTTGAAAAAATCTGATGCAACGATGTTTAGAATTCATGAAGAACCTGAACCACGTGATTTAGAAAAATTAAAGGATATTTTGAAAAATTATGACATAAATCTTCAATTTAAAAAGAATAACAATTTGACTCTCCAGAATGTAATGAAACAGCTTAATTTTTTTGAAAATTATCATCGCGTTTTTGACTTTATTATTTTACGTAAAATGAAACGAGCAAAATATTCGGTTATACATAAAGGACATTTTGGTTTGGCTTTAACAACATATACTCACTTCACGTCTCCCATAAGAAGATTATGTGATTTGATCATTCATCACCAATTAAAAAAGATTGTGATTAATAAATCTAAAAATCCATTTTCATACTCTAAAATTGCTGATTACGCTAAACAGGCAACAAACAAAGAATTAATTGCAACTCAATCTGAAAGAGAAATTGATAAGAAAAACGTAATATCCTTTATTAAAAATTTTGTCGGAGAGGATTTTGAAGGTATCATTAGAAGTATGAATTCTTCAAATCTATTTGTAGAATTAGATAGATATCCTATTATCGGAAACATTCCTTTGACATCTTTAGGCAAAGGTAAATATTCTTTTGATAATAATTTAATGCAAGTATCTGATTCTAAATCCGATTCGATATTTAAATTAGCACAAAATGTTAAAGTTAAAATAGTTAAAGTTAGCGATGAAGTAGAGTTAAAATTACTTTAGATTATAAGCACAACCTTCATAAACTACATGAAGGTTGTGTTATTAAATCTATACTACAAAAGGTATTATCTCTAAAACTTTTTCCTCAGGGTTGTAATAAATTGTCTTGGCAGTTTCCATTTTATCTATTGTAAGTTGTAAATGTTCCATATGAATTATAATTGTTGGAAAACATTTTTGGGTAATATCTATTTTAGAATTTTTCAGTAAAAAATCATGGTTGAAATTTTCTCGGTCAAGAATTTTAGAAACCATATCTTTCTTTTTTTGAATAGTTTGTATTTTTTTTATTGAATTGATTATATCATCTTTTACGCTTCTGGCATAATCCTTGATGATAGTCAAAATATTCTCTAAAGTTATATCTTCTTCATATTTTGCTTTAATATCAATTATTTCTTGATCTATTTTTTCCAAAATTGTTTTGTAGTTTTCAATCTTTTTCAACAAAGCCGGATCATAACCTAAAGTAATTTCCGTTGGAGTATTTGCATCTGAACCAATAACAGGAACCATAACATTTTTTTTGATTTTTATTATGGAATTTACAATTGCTCCACGTTCATTCAAATTGATGGCGTGTCCAAAAACAATCATATTACCGCCACAAATTATATCTCCATTGTTAATAAATCTTTGAATGTTAATATTTCCTTTGCATTTGATATTAGCGTTCTCGACATATTTTGCTGTTAAATTTCCATCACATTCAACATTTGCATTTTCTCCGATAATTCCACCTTTTACATAAATATCACCTTTGGCATAAACATAAGTATTATCTTCTATTGCACCATTTATGGTTATATTCTTATCTGATACAACTTTAAACCCTTCGCTAACATTTCCCGTAATGAAGACATTAACTTTAGTTTTTACATTGCCGGAGCCATAATTAACATCACCGGAAATCGTAATTGTTGGAAAAATTGAAAGTACTTCATTTTTATAATCAATTATTCCATCGGTAGCAGCATAATATTTAATATATTTTTCACCTTTATCAATTCTTAAACCCATTCCGGTTTTCATAATAACATCTTTAGGATGGCGAGCAGGTAATGGATTACCAACTAAATTTTCACCATCTTTACCGGTAATTGGATTTTTTTTGATAGCCAATAATGTTCCTTCTTCAACATCAGTAAATGTTTTTTTTTCTTTAAAATCTATTACTCCTTTTTCGTCAACTTTCCCAACAGTTGTTTCTAAAGTGAATTTTATTTCTAATTCCGCATCAAAACTTTCTGTAGGTTGTTTTCCTGAAGCTAAAAGACTGTGTATGCCGGGAGTTAAATCTTGGAGAGGATTTGCAATAATATAGTGTTTTTTTATACTTGCTTTTTCTGCAAAATCGAGAATTTCATCATTAGTTGGAATTTCATCATTAAAGCGTGGTAAGTTAATAAAATACAATTCATACTTATCTTTTGTAAGATAAAATGGACTTCTAACATGAATATTATTATTATTGATGATTAAATATCCGGAAGTTCCAGCGACAAAAGAGAATGAATTTTTATCTAAAAATACACCTTCACCGGCACTAAAATCTATGGTAGAGTTTCTATTAGGGAGTATCTCTTCTCCCAAAAAATTCTTACCGGCTAAGTTTTCTTCCAGTTTATTAAATCTGGCAATTGTTTCACCTTTATGCACGAAAAGAACAGGAAATGGGAAAAAACTATATTTTTCTAAGGTAAAATTCCGTAGATAATCATCAATCATTTTCCAACGCTTTTCATCTAAAGGGCTGTAAGGATATTTAGAAATAAAACTTAGGTTTTCTGCACCTTTTTTTAGAGGTTTATCTATTTGGGCAATTAAAATATTATATAAAATTTCCCCATTTTGTTTGATGCTCTCAAGATAAAATTCTATAATCTCGGTTGAATAGCCATATACAATTCCTTCATTGTTTAAAATTTCAACAATATCGTCAGTAGAATAAGGGTTATCTTCTAAATCAAATGCGAAAAATTTTTCTATATATGCTTCTTGATTATGGTTTTCTATTCGAATTTCTATCTTACCACTTAACAGAGAATTTGACATAATTAACTCCAGTTTTTATTTAGCATCATAAATTATTAACTTAGAAAAATGTCAAGGACGTATTTATATGACTGAAATTTACGTTAGATTATATAGAATTTTGTCAGGAATTTTAGGGTGGATATTTAAGACAATTGCTCTCATTTTTGATAAGAAAATATATAATGAGAGATTTAAAATTGAATTGAAGATGAATATAGATTTTTGGATTCATGTTGCATCGGTAGGTGAATTTAATGCTGTTAAACCTTTATTAAAGAAATTAACCGAAACTAATAAAAAGGTGCTTCTTACTACAATGACTAAAACCGGATTGGCAGAGGCAAAAAAATCTGACATCAATATGTATTTAACATTATTTCCGATAGATACACCTCAAAATATGAGAAAATTCTTTAACCTTATCAATCCTAAAATGATCATAATTGAAGAAACTGAGTTTTGGCCGAATATGCTTTATGAAGCTAAAAAAAGAAAGGTTAAAACAATGATTGTAAATGGTAGAATTTCAGATCGCTCTTATTCAAAATACAAAATTACTAAGACTTTTTGGAAATATTTTGACAGTCCTTATTTTAAAATCTGTACTCAATCCAATCTGGATAACGAGAGATTTTTAGAAATAGGATTTAGTAATGTTAAAAAATGTAACAATCTTAAGTTTTGCGTAACAATTGATAATTTTAACAAAACAGCTTTAAGAGATAAATTCGGTTTCTCAACAAATGATAAGATAATTGTTTTTGGAAGCTCAAGACCTGGTGAAGAAGAATTGATTTTAAAGATATTTTCAAAACTTATAATTGGCGATAAAAATTTAAAATTGGTAATTGTTCCACGACATTTAGACAGACTTGAAGATGTTAAAAAACTGATTCCAACAGATGAGTTTAGATTATTATCTGAGAATGTTAACGATCGAGATATTCTCGTTGTCGATCAAATGGGAGTTTTAATTAAATTTTACGCTATCTCTGACATCTCAATTGTTGGTGGTAGTTTCTATGATTTTGGCGGTCATAATCCTTTGGAGCCGGCAGCATATTCTAAACCGATAATTATTGGTGAATATCATCATTCTTGCAGAGATTCCGTGAATAAACTTATTGAAAAAGACGGTATTATTATTTCTAACAAAAGTACATTAAAGAGTGATTTGGTTAATTTGTTAGAATCAGAATCGAAACGAAAAACATTAGGGGAAAATGCTCTTTCTGTAATTACTAAGAATTCTAAATCTCTTGATTTACATTTAAAAGAAATTAATGATTTTAACAATAAGGAAATAAAATGAAAGAATCTTTGTTCTATTCAAAATTAAAAAACGATTTTGTCAGATGTGAATTGTGCCCGCATTTTTGTGTAATTTCTGAAAATGGTTTAGGATTATGCAAAGTACGGAGAAACATTGCCGGAAAATTATATTCTTTAAATTACGGCAAAACTGTCGCCTTTGGTGTTGATCCAATCGAGAAGAAACCTCTTTATCACTTTTATCCCGGTTCATTAACTTTATCTATTGCAACAACTTCCTGTAATTTTAAATGTCAATTTTGTCAAAATCATGAAATAAGTCAATCCGTTACCGACGGAAGAAATATTAGTCCTGAACTTATATTGGATTATTGTAAATCCAAAAATATCAAAATAGTCTCTTTTACTTACACGGAACCGACAATTTGGTTTGAATTTATTTTAGATGCCTGCAAAATTTTAAAAGCTAACAATATCAAAACCGTGTTAGTAACTAATGGATATATTAATCCGAAACCTTTCGAATTATTATCTAAATTTATCGATGCAATGAATATCGATTTGAAATCATTTAATAATGATTTTTACAAAGATATTTGTGGTGGTACTCTTGCTCCGGTTTTGCAAACAATTAAAACAGCATTCCAAAAAAATATCCACATAGAGATCACAAATCTTGTAATAACCGATTTGAATGATAACGCCGACGAATTTAGGGATTTAGTAAATTTTATTAAAAATATTAATAATGAAATACCATTACATATTTCTCGATATTTTCCGGTTTATCTCTTGAAGAACAAAATGACTTCTTTAGATAAGATGCTGGAATTTTATGAGATCTCACGAAAAGATTTGAGTCATGTTTATTTAGGAAATATCAATAATGACGCCAAATATTCTAAAACAGTTTGTCCTGATTGCGGAACTGTGTTGATTGACCGTAATCAATATAATATTACAGAAAACTTTATTGTTGATGGAAAATGTCCACAATGTGGACGAAAAATATATGGGTATTTCTAAATGCACAAATTTTTAAAAATTTTGACCGGAAGTGACATTATCCTGGTTATATTTCTTCTTTTTATTTCTCTAACTTTATTTTTGTATTCACACAAAACAAATTCGCAAAAATTAGTCGAAATTTTTTATCAAAATAAATTAATAGGGTCCTTCCCTATTTCTAAAAGTAAAATTATCAATGTAGATAAAAATATCAAAGTAGAAATAAAAAATAACAAAGTTAGAATGTTGGAAAATACCTGTAAAAGGCAAATTTGCGTAAAACAAGGTTGGTCTGATTCGGTTCCGATAATTTGTGTTCCAAATAAGGTTATGATAAAGATTGTTTCAAAATCTAAAAAGAAAATGCTTATTACTTATTAATGTCCGTTATGTAATGAAGAATATCAAAGAATTCCGGAAAAGATTTTTTTACTGATTTTATCTCACTTAATTCTATTCCGGGAACAACTTCTTTTAAAATTGAAAAAGACATACAAATTCTGTGATCATCATAGGTTTCTAATAAACATGGCTTGTACTTTTCTTTAGGAATAACGATTAATGAATTTTTGCGAAAATATATTTCAGCTCCGATTTTATTCAATTCTAAAATAAGACTTTTTATTCTATCGGATTCTTTGTATTTTAAATGAGATATATTTTTAAATTCTGTTTTTCCTCTTGCAAAAAGTGCTGCAATTGTCAAAATAGGAACGAGATCAGGATTATCAGACATATCAAGCGAAATTCCTTTCAATGTTGATTTTTTAAAACCAAACAATTTATCTTTTTCAATATATTCTGCATTCATATTTTTTAAGATTTCTATGATATTAAAATCACCTTGAATTGAAGGTTGTGCCAATTTTTGGATAAAAACTCCCTCATTAATTTTCAAAACGGCTAAAACAAAGAAAAATGCAATTGATGAAAAATCAGGTTCAACAAAAAATTTCATTAAATCACTATATATTTGATTTTTCTTAACATAAATAATATTGTCTTCCGATTTAATCTTAATACCAAACTTTTCCATTATCGAAATAGTCATTTTGATATATGATTGGGAGATTGTTTTGTTTTTGAGATGTAATTCTAAATCATTTTTGTATGATGGTGCGATGAGTAACAATGAGCTTATGAATTGACTGCTAATTGAGGAATCAATATTTATGGTTCCACCGTTTAAGTATTTTTTGCCAATGATTTTATAATGATTATTATATCGCTTTAAATCTCCCCCATTCTTATTTAAATGTTTAATAAGATTAAAATGCGGTCTTTTGTTTAGTTGAGTAGAAAGTATCAAATCAAAGTCTTTTTCAATCGTGGCTAATCTTGAAAAAAGAAACCTCACTGCGGTTGCGGAATCTTTTATTTGAATAGTTTTTCCTTCATGAAAACTTACCAACGGAGAAATCTTTACTTCTGAATTGTCTTTATTAATTTGGAATCCGATAGTTTTTAAGGCATTTTCCATTGTCAAAACATCAGAACAATCTGACCAATTTGAAAAAGAAATCTCTTTTTTAAGATAAGTTGCAATAATCATTAATCTAATAATGATAGATTTGGATCCCGGGATTCTAATAATTTTCATATAAAAAAACCGTCATAAGACGGTTTAAAGTTTGGTACAGAAGGCGGGACTTGAACCCGCACACCCGTTAGTTAGGCACAAGATCCTTAGTCTTGCGTGTCTACCAATTCCACCACTTCTGCAAAAAATTTATTTACTGTCAGATTTTTGAGCTTTAGCCGCTTTTGCTGCTGGCTTAGGAGCTACTTTGTTATCTTCAGTTTTAAGTTTTGTTTTAAGAGGATTAACTTTTTGAGCACTCATTTCTTTTTTGAGTTTTTTAATAGCTCTTGAAGAATTTGATTTGTGAACTCTTCCGTTAGTCATTGCGAGTGAAATACTTGTTACAAAGAAAACTATTGCTAAGTATTTTGTCCACTTTTTAAGAAATTCGGAAGCTCCTTGAGCACCAAACATATTTGAGGCTGCTGAACCGACAACACCTTCTAACCCACCACCTTTACTTGATTGAGCAAGAATTATAGCGATCAATGATAGTGCTACTACGATATGGACAATTAAAATTAATATGTACATTTTTTCTCCATCTTTAATTTATGGTACAGAAGGCGGGACTTGAACCCGCACACCCGTTAGTTAGGCACAAGATCCTTAGTCTTGCGTGTCTACCAATTCCACCACTTCTGCATCTTTAAATTAAACTATTTAAAATTTTACAACAATAATCATTTAAGACGAAAGCATATTTATTTTAGTCATCTTTTCTGTCAATTCATTTATCGTTTATCCCAAACACATCTCAATTTTTTTTTGAAGTGAAGAGGTAATAAAACTGATATGCTAATCTTGTTAAAAAAGCAGGGAGGAGTTGTTAAGAAAGTAAAAATTAAAAACTAAAAAGTAAAATGAAGAAAGAAGTACAACGACTTTGCAAGTCGTTACAAACAAAATTCAAGAACATCGGAATGTACGACCGGCGGGAGTTCTTCCGATTGTTCGACTTTGAAAAATAACCACGAATTAACACCAATTAAGAAAAGTAAATTTTGAATTCTTAATTTTGAATTATGAATGTTTTGTTATTATCGCTTCACACTTCCGTTGGTCGTTGCGAAGCAAGTCTGACTTAAAAAATGTAAAATGGATAATGGGAGAGAAAGAATAACGGAAGTCCCTGCTTCGCGAGGAATTCACGTATGGGGCAATGTAAAAGAAAACACCTCGTCTTGCTTTGCAATCCATCCCTCTAAAAGAGGGGAATTAATAATTATGGAAGTCCTGTCAAAATAACCGGACTTCCTCGCCGGCTACTGCCGGTAGGGAGTTCGGGAAGAATGAAGAAAAGAAATGTAAAAAAAACAGAAAATTTTGAATGCTTAATTTTGAATTATGAATGAAGAAGAAGAGAAATGTAAAATAATCACGAACATTGTCTCTTACAAGATAGATTCCTGTTTTCACAGGAATGACAATCATCCGGTTATCATCTTTTCCCATTGTTGAGTATCGGGAATCTTCTTTTCAGTGTTTATCAGTGCTATCAGTGGCGAATTTTCTCTTTTCAACCACTTCCTCTATTTGAGTTATATCAGGCGTAATTTGACATTACAAAATAAAATACATCAAGCAGGCTGCTTGAGCTACAATACCGTTCGTGTTTATCCGTGCTATCAGTGGATAAAATCTTCTTTAAAATCTTAATCTGTCTCATTTCTATCTATCTCAAATTCATAAAAAAATATCTTTTTATTGACTTCTAAAACGCAAAATCAATTCGTACTTCAAAAGAAAATTTCGGAGGAATATAATGAAATTAGTTGAATGTGTACCTAATTTTAGTGAAGGTCGCGATAAATCAATTTTGGATCAAATTACTGCTGTTATTAAATCGGTAAAAGGTGTTACATTATTAGATGTAGATCCCGGTGCAGACACTAACAGAACAGTTTATACAATGGTTGGTAGCCCTGAAGTTGTTGTAGAAGCTGCGTTCCAAGCAATTAAAAAAGCGGGTGAAATTATAGATATGTCAAAGCATCATGGAGCTCATTCCAGAATGGGTGCAACCGATGTTTGTCCATTCATCCCTGTTAGTGATATGACAATGGAAGAATGTGTTGAATTGGCTAATCAATTAGGAAAGCGGGTAGGCGAAGAATTAGATATTCCGGTTTATCTTTATGAATACGCTGCTAAAAGCGAAGAACGTAAGAATCTCGCAAATATTCGAAAAGGTGAATATGAAGCACTTCCTGAAAAGATGAAAGATCCTAATTTTAAACCTGATTACGGAAGACAATATTTTAACGAGAAATCTGGAGCAACAGTTATCGGAGCAAGAGAATTTCTTATTGCCTATAACATTAATTTAAATACTCGCGATAAGAAAAAAGCTCATAAAATTGCTTTGGAAATACGTGAAATGGGAAAATTTAAACGTGATTCCAAAGGCAAAATTGTTAAAGATCAAAACGGTAATAAAGTTAGAGTACCCGGATTATTCAAGCATTGTAAAGCTGTTGGTTGGTACATCGACTCCTACAATTGTGCTCAAATTAGTATGAATTTGACAAATTATAATATTACCCCGGCACACATAGTTTTGGATAAAGTTCGTGAATTAGCCGGTGAAGCGGGAATCCAAGTTACCGGAAGTGAATTAGTTGGTTTGCTTCCCAAAGCAGCTTTAATTCAGGCAGGAAAATATTATCTCAAAAAATTGGGTGAATCTGCCGGACTTCCTGAAGAAATGATTATTAAAACTGCTGTACAATCAATGGGATTAAATGATTTGTATAAATTTGAAAATGATAAAAAAATTATAGAATATGCTATTGAAAATCCTGATAAATTAGCAAATCTTTCTTTAAAAGAATTTTGTGATGAATTATCAACAGATTCTCCTGCACCCGGTGGAGGCAGTGTTGCCGCCCTTTCAGCAGCAATTTCAGGGGCATTAACATCTATGGTTTCAAATCTGACAATTGGTAAAAAAGGTTATGAGAATTTTGATAAGGAAGCAAAAATTTTGGCTGAGGAAGGTCAAAAAATCAAAGAAGATTCTCTTTATGAAATTGATAATGACACGCAAGCATTCTATACAATGATGGACGCTTTAAGACTTCCAAAAAAATCAAAAGAAGAAAAAGAAATCCGTGAAAAAGCTGTTCAAGAAGCTACAAAGAATGCAATATTGGTTCCGTTTAATACACTTAAAATTGCAAAAAAATCTGTTGAACTTGCAAATAAAATATCCAAAATCGGAAATAAAAATGCTCTTTCCGATGCCGGTGTGGCTGCTATAACCGCTAATGCTGCTGCAAAATCAGCTTTTTTAAACATCAAAATAAATATGGGTTCTATTAAAGATGAAGATTTCAAAAACAGTATTTTAAAGCAAGCTTCACAAATTTTGGAAGAAATAAATCAAATAGCGTTAAAAGTTGAGAATGATATTTTAGAGAACTTATAAAATTATTGGGACTCACATTAGTGGGTCCATTTTTTTATGGCAGGGGAAAATCATGATAATCGGTACTGAAAATTCAGACAAAAAAAATCATAAACAAAGATTAAGACAAAGATTTATTAAATCAAATTTAGAGGGTTTTCACGACTATGAAGTTTTAGAATTAATTCTTTCCTATTCAATAATAAGAAAAGACACAAAACAAATTGCAAAAGATTTAATCGACAATTTCAAATCCTTAACTAATGTTATTAATGCCCCCATTGAATTATTAAAAGAAATTCGTGGAATTGGTGAGAGAACAGCAGTATTCTTAAAACTATTCAAAGAAGTTGGGTCTTTTTATCTTAAAGAAGAATGTGAGAAAAGTGTTGTAATAGATTCTCCGGATAAGCTTTATGACTTCTTAAAATACTTTTATAAAGGAAAAATCAACGAAAGTTTTATGGTAGTTTTTTTAGATAATTCAAATAAAATTTTGAAAACTGAAGAGTTGTTTGATGGCACAATAAACCAAACTCATGTTTACATCCGAGAAATTGTTAGAAAAGTAATTCTCTATTCTGCGAAAAATATCATTTTGGTTCATAATCATCCAAGTGGAGTTCTTAAGCCCTCTAAAAGTGATTTGAATCTTACTTCGAAAATTTTGACCACATTAAATTTAATTGAGGTCAAAGTCCTCGATCATCTTATCATTGGAAATAATGAGTTTTTATCTTTTAAAAATGAAGGATTTCTCTAAAAAATTTAGGAAAAAATTGCAGCGGTAATAATAAAATCAAAACAAAGAATAAATATTGAAGAAAAAACAACTGCTGTTGTTGTCGCTTTCCCAACTCCTTCTGCCCCATTTTTTGATTTATAACCCTCAAAACAACTTATTGAAGTTATAATGAAACCGAAAAATAGTGCTTTGATTAAACCACCCCACAAATCTGCCGGTTTGAAGAAGGTTTTGATACTTGAGAAAAATACATTTGCCGAAACTGAATACAAAATATTTGAAATGAAAAATCCAAAAAATATACTGGTTATCACTGATACAATTGTTAGGACGGGAAGCATAATCGTTCCGGCTAAAATTCTGGGCATAAATAAATAATCTTCAGGAAAAACGCCCATTGATTTCATAGCATCAAGTTGTTCGGTAACATTCATGGTCGCAATTTCAGCTGCTATTGAACCTCCGACTTTTCCGGTAATAACTAAAGCAGAAAGGACCGGTGCTAATTCTAACATGGATGATTTTCCGATCATGGTTCCAATCATGGAAACAGCGATAAATCCTCTTGTTTGATAAGATGCTTGAACAGCTGTAACTAATCCGGTGAAGGCAGAAGTCGTAAAAATTAATAATAACGAATCATTACCAATTTTTTCAGCCTGTTTGAAAATTTCATGACGGCGTTTAACAAATCTGGAAAATTTTAAAATTCTAAATAAATATATTAAAAATTCTCCAATTAGATTAACTATCTTTTTCATTAGAAACTTGTTATATTGTGTTCCAAAGATTTGAAAGCTGTGAATTCAGGGAAGAACAATAGTTCAACTGTTTTAACAGCACCGTGTCTATTTTTGCTAATAATGATTTCCGAGATTCCTTTCTTTTCAGAATCTTTATTATAATAATCATCTCGATAAATAAACATAACAACATCGGCATCTTGTTCAATAGCTCCGGATTCACGTAAATCAGAAAGTTTCGGTCGCTTATCATCTCTAGATTCAACTCCACGATTTAATTGAGAAAGAGCAATTATCGGCACACCCAATTCTTTAGCTAAAACTTTTAATGAACGGGAAATTTCAGAAATTTCTTGTTGCCTCCCTTCTTTATTACCTTTAGAACCGGACATTAGTTGCAAATAGTCAATAAGAATCAGATCTAATCCTTTGAGCTCAGCTTTCAATCTTCGGGTTTTAGCTCGAATATCCAATGCTGTATTTGTTCCTGTATCATCAATAAAAATATCTTTTTTAGATAAAACATCACCAACTTGAGCAATTCGAAGCAATTTATCCTCATTCATTCCATAACCTTTCAAAATATTGTCCATTGGAACTTCAGAACCATAACTAAGCATTCTCATTAGAAGCTCATCGCTAGACATCTCCATCGTGAATAATGCTACTTTCATATTTGATGAAATTGCTGCATTAAATGCAATATTTAATGCCAAAGATGTTTTACCCATGGCAGGTCTCGCTGCCAAAACTATAAATTGTCCCGGACGAAATCCGCCTAAAACTTTATCTAAATCGGCAAAACCGGAACCTACTCCAACCACCGAAGTCTTGGTTTTTGCTACATCTTCAATATTTGTAATGGTATCACTGATAATCTCGCTAACTTTAACCAATCCTTTTTGATCGGGGCGTTCAGCAATTTGAAAAATGAGTTGTTCCGCGCCATCAACAATATCTTTAACCGGTTCATTTGCTGTGTAACAACTTTCTATAATTTTATTTGAGGAAGTAATTAAATCTCGCAATAAAGCTTTTTCAATTACAATATTTGCGTGATACTCCAGATTAGCACCACTCAAAACTACATCGGACAACTCTACCAGATACATTCTCCCACCAATTTTTTCAAGGTCTCCTTGTTGTTCCAATTGGTTTGACAATGTAATAACATCAATTTCTACATTTTGAACAAAAAGCTCGGAAATCGCTCTAAAAATAATCTTATGAGCAGTCTTATAAAAATTTTCTTCTTTGATAATTTCAATTGTTTTTGCAACAGAGAAGCGATCAATCATCATTGCTGACAAAACTGCGGCTTCAGCATTAATATCCTGCGGAAGTATTCGTCCAACTCTATTTATATTTCCACTCATTATTTTACCTCAATGATTCATAGTATTTTTGAAAAAATTGTAAATCTGCCCACGCATTTTTTTTCCAACTTGGATTTCTTAAAAGTGCTGAAGGATGGTAGGTTACGAAAACCGGAATATTTTTAAATAAAAATGGTTTTAACCTGAATGCTCCAAGATTCTGTTCTATTTTCAATAAATTTACTGCAGCCACTCTTCCAAAAAGAAGGATTGCTTTGGGCTGAATAATTTCAATTTGTTTTTCTAAAAACGGTAAACAATTTTCCACTTCTTTTGGAGCAGGATTTCTGTTTTCGGGTGGACGGCATTTAAGGATGTTGGCAATATAAATATCTTCTCTTTTGATATTAATGGCTTTTAACATTTTGGTTAAAAGTTGTCCTGCTTTGCCAACAAAAACATGACCGGTCAGATCCTCTTCTCTTCCGGGAGCTTCACCGATAATTAAAAGATCCGACTTAGGATTTCCTTCCCCAAAAACTACCTTATTTCTAGTTTCGCTAAGTTTACATTTTTGACAGGTTAAACACTCGGCTTTTAGTGAATTTATATCAAGTTTATGATTTTTTTTAAGGGGAGATTTTCCCTTATAATCAAAAATGGATGCTTCATTATTATTTGAAACAACCATTTCGTTAATTCCGGAAAATTTTAACAATTCCAGATATTCTTCAATTGCTTTTAAATCCATTTAGATAAAAAAATCGTCCTCTTCTTTTTCCTTTTCCGAAGCAACGATATAATCAGGAATATTATTGGTTGCAACATGTTCCATTGCATGAACCTCCAATTTACCCGGCATTTGTTTTTTAGTAAATTCAGGAAGGCTATTTAATCTTTTATTTTCCAAAAAAGAAAGTAAAAGAAACATATAATTATTATTATTTTTATCTAAATATTCATCAATTTTTTCATTTGACATTATAAACTCCTTAAATGTAAATAAAAATTTGGTTATTTTTTGTCAAGAAATTAGCTGAATAACAATTAATCAATCTTCGCAGTAATAATCTTTAAGAGCATTAACATACCGAAATGATTTAAATTGTTCGGAATTTATTATTTGATTTACATCATAAACAGCTTTATCCAAATCTTCATTAACAACCAAATAATCAAAATCATTACATTTGCTAATTTCTATTTTGGCATCATTTAATCTAATTGCAATCTGTTCATCTGTTTCAGTTTTTCTTGATTTTAATCTTTCAGTTAACACTTTATTACTTGGTGGGATTAAAAAAATAGAAATCATATCTATATTTTGTAATTTAACTTTTTCTGCTCCTTGGATATCAATATCAAGTATGGCATATTTATCCTTGTTAATAATATCTTTAATAATTTTTGAGGAAGTTCCATACCAGTGATTATGCACTTTTGCATATTCGATAAATTCGTTGTTTTTGATTTTATCTTTGAAAATTTTTTCATCAATGAAAAAGTAATCCACCCCATTTTTTTCTTTACCTCGCGGCGAACGAGTAGTGAAGGATATTGAATATTCAACATCATCTCGTTGTGCTAATATTTTTTTACAAATAGTAGATTTTCCACCGCCTGAAGGTGCAATAAGTACAATTAAAAATTTCTTTTTTTTAAAATCCATATTTTTCCCAAAAGAGGAGATAAACTCCTCTAAATTTTTAAGATTCCGCAATAAGTTTTTTGTAAGCTTCGCTGTCTAATAAATTATTAACTTCTTCATCGTTAAAATCTTTAATTTTAATTAACCAACCTTCATCATAAGCTGATTTATTAACCAATTCAGGTTCATCTTCCAAAGCTTCATTAATTTCAGAAATTGTTCCTGAGATTGGAGAATTAATATCCTCAACAGCTTTAACTGCTTCTACTGAACCGAAAGATTCGCCTTTAACAGCTTCATCATCAACTTCAGGTAATTCAACATAAACAATATCACCCATTTCTTGTTGAGCATAATCAGTAATTCCAATTATTGCTGTATCACCATCAATTTTTACCCATTCATGAGTTTGGGTATATTTCAAATCATCTCTTACCATGAGTTCCTCCAAATCTAATTTTTGTTAAAATCAAAACGTCTTATTTTACGTCAAGTTTTTCTAATTATATTTCTCAACAAAAATATGACAGTATATTTTTACTTATAGATTCATTTGTAAAAATCATTTATCTTTTCTAATAAAATGTTTAATTGAGCTTCGGCATCTTTTTCAGCAACGCTATAATCTCCTTCAAATTCGAATTTAGTTTTTGTCCCATCAATAAATCTAATAGTTAGAAATCTTCCATCTTGAATGACTTCTTTAATCTTAGGAATTATCACAACAAAAGTTGCTTTACCCAAATGAGTATCATAATGACTTTTTTGTTGAATTGTATAAACTGCACTGCTCATATTTTCACTCCTTTATAGTTTTTTCTAATTAATGCTTTTGCCATATACTTGTAAACAATATTTTATTTTTTTCTCAAAAAAAATTAAGAAAGCATCTTAAAAATAATATGACAAATTTTCGCCATAATTTTTTCATTATATTTAGAGCAAATTATTTTAGAATAACTGCTTTTTTGTAAAGAATATTTTTACCGTTATTAAGTCTAAAAATATATACACCTGACGCAAAATTATTTAGTTTCCAATTCAATTTTCCAAACTTATTATTATTTGGTTCAAATTCAATTTCATCAACTTTTTGACCCTTAATATTAAAAACGTCAAGTTTTGCATTGTTGTTTTTTTCACGCAAAAATTTTACATTTATCGAATTTAAAGCAGGATTGGGATATAATTTTAATCCGAAATCATTAAAAGGTTTTTCATTTGAACTTACTTTGTAATATTTAATATCATCAAGAAAAATACCGTTTTCTTCAGATAAATAGTCAGCCGAGCTTCCTTTAGAAAATTGCAAATTAATTGTAAATTGTTCACCAATAGAAAGCGGATGGTTTATAACATCATTAATATTAAAATCATAATTAGCCCAATCACTATTAATATAACTCTGGGTATTATGATCTACCTGCTGGTTCAATGCCCCTCCTGAGCCTAAACAAATCAAAGTATCTGTTATCTCGGAATGTGTTATTTGAAAAATAATGGAATCATATCCATACATAAAAACTTTATATTTATAATCAAAAGAAATTCTTGAATCAGGTAAATAAGTTAGGATTGGAGATGAAATTGCATAAGTTCCGGTTTGTGTGCTGTCAAGTCGGCAAGATAATGATGAATCTCCGGAAACCGAATAGGTATTTACTCTTTTCCAATTTTCATCAAAAGACCATTTATTTTCCTTCTCAAAATCGTCAAAAAATTCATAAGGTTTATTTGAAATTGAAAGAATATTCTCAAATTGATAATTGTTAGATTTAACGGTTGCAGTTGAATGATAATTAATCAATTTTGTAGCATCGCGAAATTCAGGAATAATCTCTGTTTCAAAATCAAGAACTCTTCCGGGAATAATTTGATGTGCAAAGTTAAATTCATCTTCAGAAAAAGAAATTTCTTGTGAAAAAAGCTTTAAATTTAACTCATCAATTTCAGCATTTCCTGTATTCTTAACTTGGAAAGAAAAATATATTTTATTAGCTAGAGTATCGATATTTGTAGCAATTATGTTTATTGCAGGTGATTTAATAATTACCGGAATGGTGATTGAATCCAGTATTTCTCCGTTTAAAGTCTTAAGAATTATTTTTATGGGAATATTTGTACGCGGAAGAATTTGAGATGATTCAGGAACGGTTTTTACCCGCAATAAACTGTCTTTAATAGTAAAATATGAATTAGGACTTAGATGAAAATTAATCGGATTATTGTCGTAATCAATGAAATTATTATCGTACAAATATTGGAGAACGCAATCATAATTTATATCGGAATTATTTGATAGGTGTAAATTAAATTTAATGTTTTCACCTTGGTAATATTCTTTTTTGAATAATAATGAATCAGTTGCACTGAAAAATCCGTGCGTAGAATTCCCCCCTGTGTAGTCCAACAAGACATTTTTGTAGCCGTTTTTATAAAGATTCAGGGAACCATTAACAGGATAATCAATTTCTATCAAACCGTTTTCATTTGAAAAATAGTTTTGGTTGTTAAGATTTGCCACCACATTTGAAATTGGAAGACCGTCATCACCGGTGAGATTTATTAATAATTGATGTGATTTAGTTTCAAAAGTATAATTCAGATTTTTAGGATTTTTTGTAATAATTCTTGCATAACTGTCCCCAATGGCATTTAATTCATAAGCACACCATTTGTAAATCGAAACTCCTGAAAAATATGGGATAAAATGGACTTTTTGCATTGCATTTCCTTCTGCCAACAAAGTTATATCATTTTTGAAAAGATTTTTAAAAAATTCTTTTTGGTAAAATTCAGAGAAACCAAATCCGGGAGAACTCGGAGAGCCCCAACCATACCGAGAATTTCCTATATATCCTTCAAATCCACCGTTATCATTTATCAGCATAGATTCGGCAATCGAATCATAATCCAAAGCAGAAGACCAACAACCAATTGAATAAAACAACCCTGAAAAATTGTTTGAAATTTGATTGCAATCTGATTTATAAAAATAATCACTTTCCAACGCCAAAACTTGCCAATTTGCATGACCGGTATGTTGAATTATGTTTTTATTGGTATCCAAAAGATTTATAGCATTTTCAATTGTAGCCTCATCCCCTGATAAAATATTGATATCATAATTTTCGGGGAAATAATGTTGGTAAATATATTCTTGCGAAAGAATACTGTTTGAACCCGGCCATAAATCCATTGAAAAGCCACCCGCAGTTTCATAATTATCAAAATCACCTTTTTCATAAGTAATTAATCTTGAAATATAATGGCTAACTTCAAATTGATTTTTAGCTGTAATTCTACTAACAAATACATCGGGGAAATAATCCGGTTCATCGGAATCTTCTCCGAAAATACCATTTTGATTTGCATCCCAATTCCCATCTAAACAGCTATAATACATATCTGCCGGCAAATTATTTTCATCGGGATATGCTCCATATTGGCAATCAAAAGCAAAGAAATTTCTATTTGGAATATCGTCAACATCGGCACCGAGTGTTACGAAAGCAATATCATTTTTATTATTTTCATCAATTATGCAATTACGAATCTTCTCTTGCAAATCATTTCCGGAATAATTTTCATCAATCTCTTCAACTGTTTTTGTATAAACTTTGAGACCTTGCTGCTTTCTCCAATAAAGCAATGGCAAATAATTATCAGTAAATTTTTCAGGATAAATTAGAAGATATCCACTCGTATCCGGAGCAGTTTTTTGGGAAAGATTCAAAGATTTAAGGAGCTCGTTTGATGCGTAATTTGCTTTATTAGCAGGTGTTTTGCGAGATTTTTCTAATTCTACATTGAGAATAAATTTTTCAGGAAAACTAATTTTTTTATGAAAGTATTTTGCCGTGTAGTATGAAATATACCCAATTTTGGTTTCTCCACAAATACCACTGCCGGAA
>JAMOQM010000133.1 GCA_027064005.1 Candidatus Cloacimonadota bacterium
TCAAGGTATAGGTGAAAAAGTTGCTTAAATTTTCCTGTCCCGCTATTTGCTACGCTGCATAGCGGGACAGGAAAACAAAGTGAAATGAACATTGAGTTAATTTACACCAAAAAATAGGACTTGACTCAAGCTGATAGCTTGTTCATTTCTTTTCACAACTTAGCAAGTTGTGCTACACTGTTGTCTCAATCAGCAGTTAATCGCCTCCGTGTTCCAAATGAAAAACTAAGCACGAACTTTCACGAACGAACACAAAAAATCATCTCCCGAATATAATCATTTATTATTATAAATATAAATCGCCCCGGTATTCCAAACTTCGTACGTAGAACAAGCTGATAGCTTGTTTATTTCTTTTCGCATCAAATATTAATCGCATCCGTGTTCCAAATGAAAAACTAACCACAAACTTTCACGAACGAACACAAAAAATCATCTCCCGAACATAATCAGCTATTATTATGAATATAAATCGCGTTTTAATCGCTCCTATTAATATAGTAACCACTCCCATCCCCTCTGTTAACGGCATTATAAAATGACACAATAAAGTGTACCAGTTTTGACTTCCAAAAATGTACCAGAGTAATTGCCATTGACACCTCTAACCAAACCTGCAGTCATTTTCTTCCGAAACATTTTAAGGGATTCGGCGTGAATCATCTTTAGGTCTTTCTATAATTTACTAATTTCAGGATGCTCATATAAATACAAGATTGTATAAATTTACTTCGTTTATTATAAATGGGTTAGCTAATATTTTTTTTGAAATTTAAAATGAATGCGTATCTTAAAAAATAGTTATTTGTTAATCAAATTTTTTGGGGATAAGTGGAAAGTTGTTAGTGATAAATATAATTGAGGTAAAATTTGGGCAAAAAAAAAGCACCGAATATTCGGTGCTAATTAATTTACCAATTTCTATTTCTAGTTTTTGGTCTTTCTGTTCTTGGACGAGCTTGATTAACTTTGATGTTTCTTCCTTTTACAGGAGTTCCATCTAAATCTTGGATAGCTTTTTCGCCATCAGCTTCATTTTCCATTTCAACAAAACCAAAACCTTTTGAATTTCCGGTATCTCTGTCTTTAATAATATTAACGCTTGTTACAGGACCGAATCCTGCAAATAATTCCTGAAGATCTTCTTCTTGCATAGCATAAGCTAAATTTCCAACATAAATGTTCATTATACTTCCTTATCGTAAAATCGTACGATGTTGTAATGACTCTAATAAATAACCAATCGCACAAATTATTTTCTAGAGCTTGCCAATAATTGACACTTTTTATACATAATTATTATGTATTACTAATAACACACTCACCATTTAATTATCTGTATATACTGTCAAGATTTTAAATTATAATTGTATTATTTTTATGATATTTTTGAAAAATATATTTTTTGGATATCTTTCTTCTAAACATTTCTATCTTCTTAACTTCTTACAGAATAATGAATAACGTTTACAAAAGTGATTTAGATATTTAAAAATTTCTCAAAATATTTATTTCTTTTTATTTTCTATTTTTCACTGTTTTTATTAAAAAATATTCAACTGCTACAAAGCAAATTAGGAAATTAGCAAAATATTTTCTCCAAAATTAATGTTTCTTTTTGCAATCCGGATTAATATTACATACCATATTATTGTTCTGAAGATAATTTATATTTTTTCCTGAAATAACCTAATCAATAATTCAACTTGACTCAATTAACAAACTTAATATTTTTTAGTAAATTTTCATTTTAAGTTGATTTAATGAAAAAATAAATGATTGAGGAAGAATATGTATTTTAGAAAAGATTTAAATAATCGCCCCGTTCCCAAAATTTCCGTACCTCACAAAAACACTATGATGTGTCTAAATGAATCATTTTTAGATCCATTTGATGTTATTAAAGAAACCTTTTTAGATGAGATGAAAGATGTCCACGTCAATCGATATTTTTCAAATATAACCCATAAATTAAATATAGAGTTAGAGAATTATCTCGGTATTCCTCAATCCGGATTTCTTTTTGGAAATGGTGCTGATGAAATGCTTTATAACCTATTCATCTCAGTTCGTGAAAATAACGATTCTTTTGCTACAACACTTTCTCCTTCTTATTTTGATTATTCTACATATTGCAAAGCTGTAGGTTTAGGAATTAAATTTATCGATTTGGATTTTAATTTTGATTTTTCCGTTGATGATTTTATTCAACAAGCAAACGATGATAATTGTAAATTAGCAATTTTATGTACACCAAACAACCCGACAAGTAATTTTCTATCTGATGAAAAGATATTTAGAATTTTGTCAGAATTAGATAAACCGGTCTTAATTGATGAAACATATTTTGAATTTTCCGGTAAAACATTTATTGATTTTATAGATCAATATCCTAATCTAATTATCATCAGAACTTTTTCAAAAGCATTTTCAGCAGCCGGTTTAAGATTCGGAGTAATAATTTCCAATGAAGATAATATTCTTCAAATAAAAAAAACTATGACATTTTTTCACTCCGGTTTATTGACTCAAACTTTCGCTTATTCAATTCTAAAAAACAAAAAAATCTTTCTTGATCATAATAAAAATATTATCTTAATGAGAGATCAAATGTATAATGAAATGAAAAAAATATCTAAAATAAAAGTGTATAAATCCGCCACAAATTTTCTGCTCTTTACAGCCGGAGAGGATAGTTTATCACTGTTTGAATATTTAATGGAAAAAGAAATTGCAATTAGGAATGTTAGCTCAGGCAAAATATTAAAAAATCATCTTCGAGTAACAATCAGTTCTCATGAAGATAATAAATTATTTTTGGATACATTAACACAATTTTTTAACAAACAAAAGGAGAAACGATGAAATCTAAGGTTATTGACTTGTACTTTTTCAGTGGAACAGGAAACACACTGTTAGTCTCAAAAGAAATCAAAAAATATTTTGAAGAAAATCAGTTTACTGTCAATCTAATCAGAATAGAAAAATCTCAACATTTAGAAGTTGATAAATCTCACACAATCGGAATTGCGGTTCCAATTGCCGTTCAAACAACTTTTCCCTTCTGTTGGAGCTTTATCAATAATTTGCCGGAAACCGATGAAAAAACAGAAGTGTTTTTAGTTACAACCAGGACAATGTATTCCGGTGGCATAATTGGTCCGGCGAAAAAGATATTACGAAAAAAGGGATATATAACGATTGGAGCAAAAGAAATAAAAATGCCATCTAATTTTTCACCAACTAAAATGTTCAAATTAAAAAATGATGATAAAAAAACTTCTGCCGGTTTAATTGAAGCTCGGAGATTTGCCCATAACCTTCATTATAATATAACCCATTGGTTAGATGTAAATCCGGTGGCCGGGATTGTAAAAAAAATATCATTGCAAAAATCATTTTCCTGGATGCGTAAACATCACAAAATGTATGCTAATGAAAGCAAATGTATTCGTTGTGGTCTGTGCTTTAAATTATGTCCGGTTGATAATATTGAAATGATTAATTATCCTGAGTTTAAAGATACATGCCAATTTTGTATGAGATGCTATCATTTTTGCCCGACTGACGCAATTGAAATGACAAATATGCAAATTAGAAAATATACCGCCGTAAAAGCCGAAGAATTATTGAAATAAGGAGAAAATATGAAAAAAATTGTCATCATCTTATTATTGAATTTATTCATCCTCAACATTTTTGGATTAAATAAATCCACTATTAAAAGAATCAAAAAATATTCGGGAATTCATAAAACCGAACTTATCAATCTTTTGAAAGACAAAAATCCTGAAATCGCTAAATATGCAGAATTTATTTTGCATTATTCATCACCAAATGATCTTTCCGCATTGAGAGCAGATTATTTAAAAAATAATATTGAATTAGCAATTAAAGCTCGTAAATTACCGTTTGCAACTTATTCGGAAGATATTTTTGAACATTTTGTTCTTCCCTATCGAGCATCTCAAGAACCGATGGAAAATTGGCGACCTAAATTTTATGAAGAAATTTACCCGATTGTTAAAGATGCAAAATCAATTGAAGAAGCAGCAATTTTAATTAATCTTTGGGCTAATGAAAAAATGACTTTTAAGCAAACTCACGGTCGAGATCAAGCTTCATTAACTACTATTAAACGTGGTTACGGAAGATGTGAAGAAATGATGATAATTTTTATTGATGCCGCAAGATCCGTTGGAATTCCCGTTCGAGCAGCGAGTGCTCCTTATTGGAATTTTACCGACAACAATCATGCTTGGGTTGAAATTTGGACTCCCGACGGTTGGAAATATCGCGGTGAACCTGAAAATTCACTTAATAACGCTTGGTTTACATCTACAACAAAACGGGCAACAATCGTAAATTCCGAGGCTTTTGGGAAATTTAATTCACCTGATTTAATCAAATTTAAAAACGGAGCTTCAAAAATCAACTCAACAAAATATTATAATAATCCGGTGAAATGTACAATCAAAGTAGTTGATAAAAACGGCAAACCTGTAAAAAAAGCAGATGTTAATCTTTACGCAGTTTCGTGGGGCGGATTATTCCCATTCTTAAATTTACAAACAGATAAAAACGGTATTGTCTCAATTGATTTAGGAAAAGGTTCCGTCTATATAACTTCTCAAAAGAAAAAACTTTTTGGACATTCCGTCTTCAATAATATGAAGTCAAATTCCATTACAATCAAGTTGAAAAAGAACTTTGAGTTTTCGGATAATTCTAACCTTCTTTTCCCGCTTGTTGACAACTCGCCCAATCCCAATTCAAAAAAAGCTGTTCTTGGAGATAAGTTTAAATATCTAAAAGAATTATCTAATTTGAGAAGAGAAAAACGCCTTCACAGTTATTTGGATCCGTTATATTTTGCTGATTTTTATGATCAGATTAATCAAAATAAAAAAGATGATAATTATGAAAAAGACCGCCGAAAATTTGTGGAAAATTGTAACAAGGTAGAAGGAAATATTTCTCAATTTAAACACGTAATTGACAAATATAAAACAGACAATTTAAAAGAAAAAGTCTTATTTGATATGTTGAATAATTGGGACACAAAAGAATTGGTCGAAATTCCTGACAGTTTGATGATTGAGAAAGTTGCCGATATTTATTTAGATGCGAAAAAACATTTTTCCTCAACTATTCCCGATTCAATTTTTTCAAAATACGTAATTGGGTTTACCTGGAGATCTTTTACACCACCTCAAAACGGTTGGCAACCTGAATTCGTTAATTCCATAAAAAAACTTCAAACAAACGATATTGAATCCACTAAAGAAAATGTGATAAAATATTTTGATAAAAATTTAAAAATCGATAAAAATTTTCAATATAGTTATTTTTCAGGAACGCTAAATCCCATCCAAATAATGAATTTGCATTATATCCCCGAATCTTACAAAACAAAAACGGTAAATTGTGCTTTAAAACTTTTAGGAGTACCAATTCGTTGGAAAGGTCGTCTTGAATATTATCACAACAATGCATGGGAATCTGTATATAATGAGAAAAAAGATAAGAAAGAATATCGTGAATTTACACTAAAAATATTTGTTGATGGAAAACAAATCAAAGCTGAACCGTGGAAAAATTTCTTAATTGGAGAACTTTCTAAAAAAAATGGCCAAATATCAAATACGTATTTTGATGGCAAAAATGACAGCTTACTTTATGTTGGTAAATACTTGGATACCGGAAATCCAATTTATGTCGAATGTGAAGTAAGAAATTCTAACGGTGATGCAAATCTGGTTATTCAATCTCTTGAAGAAAATCCAAACCTTACTATTCAACTAAAAACACCTAAAGAATACCTCGACAATTCAAGCTCTCTTTCAGAAAAAACAAGAGAAAATATTTTGAATTATGCTGAAGGAAAATCAAAAACAATTGTGTTTGTAACCGGTGAAAAAAAATCCGAACCAATAATCAGAATGTATAATAAACTTATTTTAGCTTCTGATAAAATAAATAAGAAAAATTTTAGTGTCGTAATAATTAGTCCAAAAGAAGATACAGAATATAAAGATTTTCATAAAATTAAGAATGGCAAAATTGTTTCCAACTCTGATTTATTAGAGAAAGATGGTCGGTATCCTGAAATATATTTGATTGAAAATAATAAAATAACTTTCGCAACCAAAGGTTTTAACCTCGGAGTAATTGATCTAATCTTGAAAAAATAATAATAAAAAACCTCCAATCTCGGTTGGAGGTTTTATCTTTATTCCAGCAATTATTTAAAGAAAAAGAAAATCATTGAACCGCTAAAAATTATCTGCATCAAAAACGTCAAACTACCAATAATTAAAGCGACTTTACCATCTTTGGCAATGCTTTTAAATGTAATTTTCATCCCGATTCCAGCCATCGCAATTATCAAAGAATAATGACTTATCTTGCTGATAATTTTGATAATATGTTCAGGTAATAAACTAAATGTCGGAATTAAAGAAAATAAAGCAAACCCGATAATGAAGATTGGAACGTTATTCTTTTTAGATTTTATCTCCGTATTGTTCTTTTTGTTTTTTGAAAAAGCTAAAATTAGAATAATTATGAGCGGAGTTAACATCAAAATTCTGGTCATTTTCACAATCGTCGCTGTTTGACCGGTAATATCGCTGACTGAAAATCCGGCAGCTACAACTTGCCCAACTGCTTGCAAAGTATTTCCAATTAATATTCCTGTT
>JAMOQM010000134.1 GCA_027064005.1 Candidatus Cloacimonadota bacterium
AATGATCCCAAATATAAACTTTCAGAATATTTGCCTGCTGAATCTATTCAGCTATTGAAAAAAGCAGGCTATCCGGATGGATTCGATATGGATATTTTATGTATCAAAAATAAATATATGGGAGATAGCCTTTCAGGGGATTTCGTAAAAACAAGCTTAAAAAAAATAGGAATAAATGCTAAGATGAAGTTTTTTAATTCTAAGGAATTTTATGAAAGAATAAATCATAAAGAAGGTATGGCTTTTATAACAGGTTATTCTTATGCAGGGACAAATATGCCATATTTGATAAAATTTTTATATAGTACAATTCCCAATAATTCACACTTAAATAGATATAATAATGAAATACCAGGATTTAATCGTAAAGCTAAAATGTTTGATACAATTATAGAAAAATCCGATAAATGGTTTGAACTTCTTTCAGAGTGTTTGGATATGTCTTATAATTCAAAGTATGTTATTCCGCTTTATTATCCTAATGGATTGTTGGGAATAAATAGTAAATACCAATTTAATAAAAAAAATGAATATCTCTTTTATTTTGATAATATCAGCGAGAAAAAATAATGAAAAATTTTATTAATACCGGCAAGAAAATAGAAAATCTTTTTTTGTTAACTGTAATGATAATTATTTTTTCTTTAACTATTTTTTTGAAAAATAATCAAATAAAAAATGGGTATAAAATTTACCGAAAAAATATTGTTGCCTTTTCCGACATAATAACTGCTAACATAAAAGAGATCTATTCGAAATATAATAAAACGAATCTGGAAGAAATATATAAGACTTTAAAATCATACACTCATTTTGAAGATATGGGTTTGGAAACAATGGTAATCTATGATCAAAATTGGAAAAAAAGATTTGATTTAGGAAAGTATCGCCATAACATAACGGATTTTGATCGTTTTCTATCAATTTACGAAAAAGATTATCATCATATACAAGAACAAAAAATCATAGTTGCCAAAAATAGTTCAGGAAACCATATAATTATAATCAATCCTCTTCAAAATTCTGGTGGAGAGAAAATCGCGAATGTATATTATATTTTTAACTACAAAAAATCCAAAGCTTATTTTAGTAAAGAGGATTTCATTTTTTATTTTATTATTTTGATTTTAATTTTTACGATGATTGTTTTTACGAAAATATATAGGAAGCACCAAATACAACAAGTTAAAGAAATAGAACGATATATTACTTACAATTTTGACAAAATTCTAGATAATACGCAAAACGAATTTAAAGGTCTTAAAATTGTTTTCCCGTATTCTTTTATTCAAAGAAAAGTAGTATTTATGATCTCAAAATACAATGAAATGTATAAAAAAAATATCGAACTAATAGAAAAAAATAATTTGCTTATTGAAAAAGCTTCAATTAGTATTCTAATATTAAATGAATTTGGAAATATTGTTGATTTAAATGAAATGGCAGCAAAAACACTTGGTCCTAATGGTAGAGAATCCTTAATCAACTATTCTTTTTACAACTTTTTTGTCTTGAAAAAAGAGAATAACAGAATTAAAGAAATAATAAATAATTTAAAAGAAGATGATGGAGAAATAACTAAATCAACTTTAACAACTTTGAATAGAGGAAATCTAACAATGGTCATGAATTTTCTTAGACCTAAAAAAAGTGATAATATCGTCTGCTACTTAATAGATGTTTCCGAGCTTTTAGAATCTGAAATAAAAGAACTCGCAGCTTTGAAAAAGAAAAAAAATCTTGTTGAAAATATTTCTAATTCTTTAATTGAATATACTGATGATTTTATGATAGTTGATTTTAATTCCAAATTTCAAAATTTATTCCATAAAACTTCAAAGGAATTAAGCGGTAAAAATCTTTTGGATGTATTTAAAGAAAAGGAAGAAATCGCTCAACTATTTGAAAGAATTACTCTTTATGAATACAATAAACAGGTTAGTTTTTTCAGCAGTAACCTAAATAAATGGCTTTTGTTAGAAAATAACAAACTGGTTATTAATAATGAATCTGTTAATATTGTTTCCATTACAGATATTTCATTATTAATGAAAGATAAAATCTATCAAGAAATGACAATGAATGATTTAGACGGATTTATTTTTATAGAAAACGATTTAAGAAAGTTGCTTTATTTATCAGATAGCTTTAGTTTATTGACCGGCTTTAATAAAGAATGGTTTATAAAAAATAAAGATTTGCTAATTGATAAGGATATGAAATTAGTTGAAATCACAACTGTTTCTAATGAAATAATGCGTTTCAAAATGGAAAAAGCTTCATTATTAGAAAGTAAAAATACAATATATATATGTTTAAGGGATTATGAAATTTAATAATAGAAAGTTAGCTGTTATCCAAACACTTACATTGCTTGCAATAATCAGTGTTTTAAATTTATTTATCTATCCTCATATTTTAAAATACCGAGATATCTCAAAAAAAATTAAAGCCTCTGTTGATTTGATTAATTTAGAAAATATTTCTCATGAATTGAAGAAACATCCAAATATTTTAAAGAATGCCGACAATTCTTTAAAAAATATCAACTATGTTATTTATAATAAAAATGGAAAAATAGTTAATATTAGTCCTCGGTTAAATTTTATTTTAAATCCTTCTCATTTATTTGAAATTTCAAAAAAGAATATGCAATCTTGCGCTATTCAAGGAATATTTAATTATAGTGAACCGCGCGGGAAATTTATAGTATTCTATAAAAAAGATTTAAAAAATGGAGATATTTATACAATTATCTCACCAATAAATAACTTTTGGTCTCTTATTATATTGAATATTTTCGGGATTATTATCCTTGCTATTTTATTTTTCTCTATAGCTTTCTTTACTAATATTTTTAAAATAAGGCGGACAAAACAATCTTCAATAAAATCTTTTACCTTAAAATCTTACATTAGTGAAAATGAACATTTAATGATTGTTATAACTGATTCAAACGGGATAATTAAATTTTCTTCGAAAAAGTTGTGTGATAAATTAAAATATGAACCTGATTTTTTGAAAGATAAAGATTTAAGAGTCCTTTTGAAAAATAAAGCAATTAACTTTTTTGAACGATTAAATAATTTCCAACATTTGGAGGAAGATTTAATCTCAAATGATAAAAAAATAATTTCTGCTAATATAAATATCTCTCCAATAAACTTTAATGATCAAGAATTGTATCTTCTTTGTTTTGAGGATATGACCTCGCTTTTGTCCAAAAATAAAAAAATCGTTGAAAGTAAAGATAAGCTCCTATCAATCTTAAAATTAAATGAAGAGTTGCAAAAATTTCAAAAAGTTAACGTAATTGCCAAATTAGTTATTGAAGAAACCAAAAAAATCATTGATTATGAATCGGGAATGTTTTTTTCTTACCATGAATCTTTTTTGCGACCACTGTATTTTAGTGATAAATCAATTAAAAATATTCACGAAATTAAACTTACTTTTGATGATGGTTTGACAGGATATGTTGCTGATGCTCGAAAAGGGATAATATTTAATCACGCTGATGGTACTGTGATTACCAAAGTTATTCCGGGTACGGAAGACGACGATATTGAAGAAAACTTATTGTCGGTACCTCTGATTTCTCACAATCAACTTTTGGGTGTAATAACAATTTCCAGAGAAGCTAATTTTAAATTTACAGATAATGACCTTGGGTTTATGAAAATTGTGGCAAATTTGGTTTCAAATATTTTCTATAATCTTTATTCAATAAAAGAAGTTAATGAATCTCTCTCAAAATATACGCAATTACTAAATAATTCTTTTCTTGGTATTTTTATCCTTATCGATAGAAAAATAGGATTTACAAATAATACGTTTTGCAGTTTTTTAGGATATAGTTCCGAAACTTTAATAGGAAGGGATATCAGTGATTTTATTCATCCTGACGATAGGAATAAATTTGTGATGGAAATTACGGATATGCTTTTGGGTGATTCGTTCGGCGTAAACAAAATCAGATTTATTACATCCAAACAAGAAACTCTTACCGCGGAAATTAGACTTGGGTTTATCAATTGGGAAGGTAAAAAAACCATTAGTTGTTCATTAATGGATATTTCCGAGAAAATAGAAATGACCGAACAAATTCTCGAACTACAAAAGATGGAATCAATCGGTTTGATGACTAGCAGCATTTCTCATGATTTTAAAAATGTGTTATCAGGAATAATCGGAGCTGCTGAATTACTCAAATTGCGAATAAAAGATAACAAAAATTCACCATTAGTTGATACAATTTTAAAATCCTCTAATAGAGGGAAAAAACTTTCAGAACAAATCCTTAAATACTCAAGACATAGCAGTGCTGAAATTTCACTGTTTGATGTAAATAACTCTGTAATTGAAATTACGGAATTAATTCAAAATACTCTCCCTAAAAATGTGAAAATGAGCAGAGAATTGTTTCCTGAGCCACTTCCATTTGAAGGTGATTCAACTAAAATCGTTCAATGTATTATGAATCTTTGTGTTAATGCCAGAGATGCAATGGAAAAGTCAGGAGGATTTTTAGAAGTGAAAACTCGTGTTGTTTCTGATGAAGCTTATCTGGCAAAAATGTCTAATACTCAAGTTCCTGATGGTGACTATATTGAGATTTCTGTTAAAGATACCGGAGAAGGAATTAGCGAAAAAATTAAAAAAACAATATTTAAGCCATTCTTTACTACAAAGAAAAATGGAAAAGGAACAGGTTTGGGATTATCAACAACGATAAAAATTATTAAAGAATATAACGGTTTTATTTCCTTGGATTCCAAAGTTGGAAAAGGGACAACATTCTATATTTTCTTGCCTAAAAGTCCAAAGCAAATTATAAAAGAAAAAACCTCTGTGCAAAATAAATCGGATAATTTAAACAAGAAAACTAAACGTATAATTCTTATTGATGATGATGAAAGCATTTTGGAAATTGGAAAAGAGATTTTTGAAGAATTAGGTGGCGAAGTTTTTAGTTTTAATTCCCCAATAAAAGCATTGGAAGAACTTAAACATCTAAATGTCGATATTGCAATAGTTGATTTAGATATGCCGGAAATTACCGGTGAAGAGGTTATAAAAAAAATCCTTGAATTTAATCCTGATATTAAAACATATCTTGCTACAGGTTTTGTTGATGATTCAAAACTAAAGAATATGATTAATGAAGGTATGACAGGAATCCTATCCAAACCATACGGTATTTCCGATATTAGAAACATAATTGAAAATTAGTTTGACAACTAAGAAGATAAAAAAAAAATAATCAAAAATAAAACGGAGGAAAAAATGAGAAAAAAAATTTTTACTTTAGCTCTACTAATCGCATTAGTAGGCATCCTTTCTGCCGGAACAGTTAACTATATTACTGCTTCCAAAAAATTGATTAATAACCTTAAACAAAACCGAGAAGAACAAATTGTGTATTCACAAGGTTTTGAAGATGGTCTTGGTGATTGGACTACTGTTGACGGTACACTCTCTCCCGTAGAATGGAGAAGTTATGCTGCCGGTGGTGATCATGGTGATGTTTGGTGGATGGGTGATGAAGCTCTTGCATCCGGAGACAATATCGGTGGATATTTAAGTCATGAATATTTAGTTCTTGATACTCCATCTATTACTGTTACTGCTGACAATTCTACTCTTTCATTTGATTTGAATTATGCTGTAGAAGGCGTTGGTGGAACCGGAGATTATGATGGTTGGGACGGATGCAACATCAGAATCTCAACTGATGGTGGTTCAACTTGGACTGTTTTAACCGGAACCCCTGCATATAACTTTACTTCAGGTTATGGCTTTGGTTTTGAACACGGCGAAGGTCCTGGTGTACCGGGATGGGGTGGAAGTTCTGACGGCTGGGTTAATGCTTCTTTTGATTTAGCTTCTTATGCCGGTCAAGATGTGAAAATTCGCTTTGCTTTTGCTTCGGATCCTGCTTATGATACAACTGATGATGCTACATTATTTGGTATGATGGTTGATAATATTTCTTTGGGAGATTTCACTAATGACGGTTCTGCTGACGATAGCTTTACCGCTTCAAGTTTAGTTCCGGTTGGTGGCGATTTATGGCATGTTGCTGAAACTGCTGATGCATATTCAGGAACAAAAGTTGCTCTTTGCCAAAATGATGCTAACTCTTATAATCCAAATATGTTAGACTACATTGTTTCACCAACGATTACTTTACCTGCTGCAGGTGATATGAGAGTAGATTTTATGCTTAAAGGTGATTTCAGTGATTCTGATACTTTCCCTGAAGTTGATTATTGGGGATGGGAAGTTTCTCCTGATAATGGCGTTACTTGGAATGCAATGAGTAATCCTACCGGAGATCCGAACGGAAACAATTATGTGTTCTCTGATGCTCCTGCTGATTGGGCAGATGCTTGTGATAGCTATAACGGTTTAGATGGAATTTTACCGGCTGAATGGGCTGGACAAGACGTTAAATTTAGAATCTATTTTGAAAGTGATGATGATGCTCCGGTTGGAACAGGTATTATGATTGATGATTTCAATATCTATTCAACTCTCGATTTACCAATTCCTACAAACTTAACTGCTACTGTTGACAACCACAATGTTCAATTAAACTGGCAAGCTCCTGTTTCCGGAGATGAACAAGACTTAGCTTATTATGATACATCGGCTTTAGCTGCTTTTGTCTCTGATGGTCAGCCTTATGCTT
>JAMOQM010000135.1 GCA_027064005.1 Candidatus Cloacimonadota bacterium
AATTCAGATTTGTTTCCGGTTCCAACTACTAAACCGCCATGTTTGGCCGAATTATCAAATAGAACGCACATTCTTTCACGAGCCATCCTATTGCCTCTTCTAAGAGATGTTGCATCCGGTTCATATTTTTCAAAGTAGGAATCTATCATGGGTGAAATATCATACTTTTGATATTCAATTCCGAGATATTCAGCAACTTCCACCGCATCATTATAACTATCCGGATGACTTGTTTTGTAAGGAAGCATTATCCCGAGAACATTTTCCTTTCCGATCGCTTTAACTGCCAATGCAGCTGAAACGGAACTATCGATTCCACCGGATAATCCGATTATCGCTTTTTTAAAATTTTGCCCAAAAATTTGTTCTTTGATAAAATCAGCTATTCTAATTATTTCATTTTCCAAATCAATTTTTCTTAACATTTTAATTTCTCACTATAGGTTTTGCAATTATTTTAATAATTTTAGTATTAATTATATTATTTTTGTAATTTGGTTTGAGTATGACCATCGCTGTTAAATTCCCGTTTTCTTCATCTAATCCAATTACTTCTTCTCCAAATTCTATTAAATTGTTTTCAAGAGCAAAGGAAGCCGATATAACGATATTTTTTATTTCGGTATCAAGCGTATTTAAGGAATCTTGAAAAACTTTTTTAACAAAAATATTTCTGTTATCTAATGATGATTTATTTAGATGAGATTGGTGATTAGTTAAATTATAATATTGTATCTTATTTTTTTGAAGAAAATTTTTCATTTCTTCCGTAAATTGTTTTTCGAAAGAAATAGGAGACACAATTATTTTCAAATTTAGTTGTAACAAAGATTTCAAAAGTACAATATTTGCGGAATTTATCACAATAGTTTTAATACTTTTCGTATCTTGTAAATCCTTAATTAAGGATATAAATTTTTCCATTTCATTTTTGTTTTTATCAATATAAATCATTTTTACCTTCTTAAATTAATATTTCCAAAACAGGTTTTTTCGTCAAGAATATATGTTTGGTATTTAAATCATCTTCGGAAAATAAGACTTTAAACAAATTAATATAGTAATGAAAAAATTGCCGACCATTCCAAATTAGCTGCGGTGAGAAAATCTTTCTAAAATGGCTCGCTACTTTATTATAACAGTTAAATGAAAATCGAAAAATTATTTATTAAGATAAGTTATAAGTAAAGGAAGGATTTATGTTTTAAATTGACAGTGAGTTACTTAAAATTTATATGTTCTTTAAATTATTTAACATTAAGAAATTTCAGAATTTAAAGTAAAGAAAAATTGAGTAATTATAGATTTACAAATTAAGGAAATTTTATCCAAAATTAAAAAAATGGAGAATTATATGTCATGGGATAAGACACAGATTATTACAGATAATGGGGAAAAAATAAAAGCTCAATCTCCTGTTATAATCTCGGCAAGCCGTTCAACAGATATTCCGGCTTTTTATTCAGATTGGTTTTTTGATCGATTGGAAAAAGGATACTTAAAATGGATAAACCCTTTTAATGGAATACCGTTTTATATCTCTTTCAACAAGACAAGACTTATTGTTTTCTGGTCAAAAAATCCTGAACCAATTATAGAACATTTACATATTCTTGATGAAAAAAAAATCAATTATTATTTTCAATACACTTTAAATGATTATGAAAATGATAATTTTGAAGAAAATGTACCTGCAATTGAGGAAAGGCTTAATACCTTTATAAAAATTTCAAAAAAAATCGGGGTAAAAAGAATTATTTGGAGATTTGATCCTTATATTCTAACAGATAATATTACGGTTGAAGACCTTCTAAAAAGAACAAAACATATTGGAGATAGATTAAAAAATTATACGAACAAATTAGTTTTTAGTTTTGCCGATATTGAATTTTATAAAAAAGTAAAAAATAATTTAACCCGTGAACATATTAATTACATAGAATTCACAGACAAAACAATGAACCAATTAGCGAAAGGTTTAATGGAATTAAATAAAAAATGGAATTTTAAAATTGGAACTTGTTCCGAAAAAATTGATTTAGGGAAATATGGAATAGAACATAATAAATGTATTGATGATGATTTGATGAAAGATATTTTTTCAGATGACTTTGAATTAATGAAGTTTTTAGGATATGAAAAAAATCTATTTGGTGAATTAATGCCAATTTCAAAAAGAAAAAATCTAAAAGACAAAGGACAAAGAGAAAATTGCCGATGCATTATTAGCAAAGATATCGGACAATATAATACTTGCCCGCATAAATGTGTTTATTGTTATGCAAATACTTCAAAAGAATTGGCGATTAAAAATTATAAAAGACATAAGCTAAATCCGAAAAGCGAATCTATAATTGATAAAGAATAATGCATATAAAGAAAATTCCATAAATTAAGACTAATTATATACAACCATTATTTAACAGATTTGCTCATAATTTTTTCCACAAAAAAAGCGACTTTAAAAAGTCGCTTTTATTAGCAAAGCGGGGATCTAATTTCCTGAATTTTTTTCTACTTCATTTTCAAGTTCTTTAAATGATTGTGAAGCTTTAAATTGATTGTAAAGAGCTTCTTCATGTTTAACTTGATTTAATAAATTCTTATTAATTTCAGCTTTTGGAATGCTAACTCTTACAAACGTTTTGTAACGATTATTAGCCATTTGGAAAGTTTCTCTTTTTGTAACAGAGGTATTTTGGAATTTCGCATTTGAAACAACTTTTACTACTTTAGAAGTTAAAGAAGTAACTTCAGGATTTTCGTTTCCAGCTTCTTCCAAATAATTTTTTAACATACCTTTTACATGAGATTTAACATATTGAGCAGCTTCCAAATATGCATTTGCAACAGCAGCATCGCTGGAAGCATTTTCACTAACTTTTTCAGCTTTTCCGTAAGCATACAAATAATCTGCGTTATCTTGAACGCTATACCAATCCGGTTGAAATACTTTTTTAGGTCCTTTTGGACCGGTTGTGTTATTCCCACCGCAAGCAACTAATGATAACAATGCAATAATGATCGTTACAAATAGTATGATTCTTTTCATTTTTCCTCCTAATGGATATTTTCTTCGTTTGTAGTAAATTCGAATGAATTTACGGGTATTATATTTTTTGAATCATCAATGTCAAAAACATGCCAAACCGTGCCTATTTTATTAACCGGCACTGAGAATGTTTTGACTAATCTTTTATCTTTATAGACTGAAACATTTGCATTTGAATAAGACAACGCGGAAGAATTCCAAATTTCTTTATTGGAATAATTATGAACATAATAAGAATATTTACCTTTTGCCGGTTTATAGATTGTTATTGTTTCGGGTCCCCATCCATTCTGGTCGTCAATATCCAAAAAGTTTTTACCGCCGATTAAGGTTTTATGTCGATACCAGATATGGAAGTTACCACCTTCAGGTTTTGGTCCTCGCAAATGGGCATCGAGATCATAAGGAGTGTGATTCCAAGTTAAAACTATGCGAATTTTATCAATTTTAGGAGCTAAGGCAAAATGGAATTCTTGAGGAGTTTCATCAGGATTCATTTTTACAAAAGTTGAATAAGTAATAAAACCGTTTTTAGTTAAAGTAATTTTGTATTTTCCGATTTCAGGAACAAAAAGAAATTTTCCGTCTTTATTAGATAAAATATTAAAATCATCCTTAATGGAATTTGTCAATTTTATGCTAACATTTTCTAAAGGAAGGTTATTAGTGGCATTAACAATCTGCCCCACAAATATGCGTGATTTCGGATAAAAATCATTATAAATTTGAATTGAATTGTTAGCTGCATCAAGGCTAAAAATTTTAGCAACAAGACCTTTCTTTTTAGGGATAGTAATATTTTTTATAAGTTCATTGTTTTTATATATTTCGACTTTAGGATTTGAAGCAGATAATTGGTTGGAATCTGAATTCATGTCCTGATCCACAAATTTATCATAAACCCAAAAAGTAAAATAACCGCTATCAGAATTAACAACAAATTTCTGTTCAGCCGAATCTCCCATATTTTCACCAAAAGACTGCAATTTATTGCCTAATTTAACCTCTTTATGATCACCGGAAACATAAGCATTTTTATTGTTGATAGAACCTATAAGTTTACCTACGCAATCTCCCTCAAATTCATTCCACTTTAGCATTACCGTATAATTTGTTGCTGAGAGCATTGAAGCCATCATAAATAATAATATTAAACTTTTTTTCATATAAAACCTCTGTATCATAAATCATATAATAAAATGGATGTGTCAATTGTTTTTTAACGGGAAAATTCCACAATTTTCAGATAGCATATGTTGATACTTGTAAAACATTGAAAGTCATAGCTTTAAAACTTAAATATTCTAATAATGAAAATATTAAGAGGAAACCATTTAAACATCATTTGAGCATTTTTCTTAATAATGCGGCAACCCAAATTCCGGCTAAAGTTATTCCTAAAAGCATTTCAATAGCAGTAAAAATCCTTCCTGCAAAACTACAAGGAGTAATATCACCATAACCAACAGTCGTAAAAGTTGCGATACTGAAGTACAAAAAATTTCCATAATCGCGAAGAAATAGTTTAATGTTTCCAATATCCAAAGTTATCAGATTATGAATAATTTGATTAATATTTATGTGATATTTTATAGTTGTTGTTGACGATGAAATAAGATTAAATTGCAATCCGATAAACATATAGATTATTGAAAACAGAAATATAATAACTAAAGAAAAAACTAAACTTCTAGCAGGTCTTTCTCCATAACCCACAACAGCTTTTGTTAAAAGATCACCCAGTTTTGGGATAATAAATTTATAGGCTTTTTTCTCAAAAAACTCTTTTATTAAAACAAATTTCTTTTTATTATTTTCAACTGTAAAACAATTTATTTTTGGGAAAATCTTGCGTCCTTTATAAATCCTTTCTTGATAATAATAAATTCCGCTTAATTCGGTATCACCTCTTTTGATAGCTTGCTGTTTAGCGATTCTAAAAGCTCTTTGACCTTCTCGCAAATTATTTTCAGAATAGGTAATATGCTCCAAAATTAAGTCGGTATTTTCTGATAAATTTATTCCGTCAATAGCAATATTATTCTTAATATTTTTAAAAACTAAAACCAAACCCTCAAAATTTGTTTTCCAAAATGAACTAATTGTTGAAATTGGATAAATGTCATTAAATTGAACATTTTCAAAAATACACTTTTGCTCAAAAATAGAATATGAGAAATTAACAGATAGAATAAATTTACAGTCTTTAAAATGAACATTCTGCTTAAATGTCAGGTATTGGAAATTAGTTTCTCCTTCAAATACATTTTCGTAAAACAAAATACTTCCGGACCTGTCATTTTCCAAAAAATATCGGTCGATTTCCAATTTATTAAACGGTTCTTGAGGAAAACAAAATCCGGAAAAATCAATGCAACCAATTTCGTCGTGAACAACATCTTTTTCGTGAAGTAAATCGTTAAAAAAATCTCTAAATTCCTCTTCGGAAAAATCAAGAAAATCATGAGTATTTGGACTAATTTCGTTGATATTATCATCATCATTTATTGCCTCAGGTTGTTCCAATAAATCTTCCTCAAAATCCATTTCGTTGAGTAATTTTAATTGTTGAAGATTTGCAAAAAGAGTATCAATTGATTCATTATAATTATCATAAGAAAAATTCATCAATCCCCAGAATAATGCTCCTTCAAAAACATCTTTATTGGGTTTATGATAAATACAATAACCGGATTGTTCAAATTCAGATCGCTGACATTGCTTATTTGAGATTTTTGATTTCCAATTACAACTCATAAATTCTCCTATTATATATTAAAACGAATTTATTAAATCAAGAAAATTAAGGCAAGATAATTCCTTCAAAAAAGAATAAAGTATTTTGCAATACAAATATAATGAGTTGTGAAATTAGGGGTAATTTATTTAATAAATATGATAATTTTAATTTACTTTTTTTACACTCAAAACGATTAAACTATTAAAACAGCTTCCATATTTTCCCAATAATTTCTTTTCAAGAGAAAATAAATCATTAAAAATAATAATCAAAATCAAGGTATAGGTGAAAAAGTTGCTTAAATTTTCCTGTCCATGAAATTAAACCGACTTTATCAACTTTCCTTTCTTCATAAAATTTATATTCAAATGATTTTAACAACTTCTTTTCTTCCTCAAAAAGAACTTTGGGAGCAACTCTCAAAGTCGAATGAACTCTTTCACTTACCTCTGCCAGCCAGCTCAAAGATTTACTCCTAACTTCTTCTATATCAAGAAATTCTTCTCCTGCAAGAAAATCGTGTTTTACTTCTTTTACAGCATTTTCAACAAGACCTTTACTTTGGGGTTCGTAACCTTCACAAACATAAGGTGAAATATCAAATTGTGAGATAAATTGATAAAATTTTGAGTTAAACCAAACTTCTCGATATTTATCAGTTATCACCACCAATTTTGTCTGATCGTAAATCATTTCTTTCGGAATAAAACCAAAATATTTGAAACAGCTAATGTGCGCTGTTATAAAGTCTTGCGTATTGAACGGTCTATCTTGGAAATAAACATATTTCATTTTAGAAAAGGAAAATATGAATACTACAAAATAGACTTTAAATTTCACATCATAATGAGATTGTACAGTCATCTCACCCGGGTCAACCTGCATTTGAATT
>JAMOQM010000136.1 GCA_027064005.1 Candidatus Cloacimonadota bacterium
TATTTGCCAGAAAAGGAATTTTAAGATGTTTGATTTCTGTTTTTCTATTCATAAAATTCTCTGGCATATTGGATATCATTTGAAATTGCTTTAATAAGTTTATCTACGGAATCAAATTTCATTTCATTACGAATAAAATCGATAAATTCTAATTTGACTTTTTCATTATAAAAATCTTCATCAACATCTAAAATATGAGTTTCGATATTATTGCTAAGACTATCTTTCAAAGTCGGCGATTTTCCAATACTAGTAACAGATAAAAAACTTTTACCTTTTGCATAAACTTTTGTAACATAAACTCCGGTTTTAGGATTAAGTTTATAGCGAATTTTTTGGGAAATATTTATCGTCGGAAAGCCAATTTTACGCCCGATAGCTTTTCCATGAACTACAATTCCTGAAAGATTGTACGGTCGTCCCAATAATTTTTCAGCCGATTTTACTTTTCCCAATTTAATTAATTTTCGGATTATAGAACTACTTACGATTTCACCATCAATTTTAAAAGGTTGGATAATATCAGATTTATATGAATATTTTTTTTCTTTTAATTTGAGAAAATTATAATCGCCACTTCTCCCTTTTCCAAAATGTGTATCATATCCAAAAACTATTTCTTTAGGATTTATGTGTTTAATTAGAACATTTTCTAAGAACGCTTCAGGACTCATCTCAGCCATTTCTTTATTAAATTTCAAATATACAATGCAGTCAACTCCAAGCTGTTTAATTAGAAGTTCTTTATCTTTTTTTTCCGTGAGAATGTAGGGATAGGTAACTAAATTCAAAGTTTCTAAAGGATGTTTTTCATAAGTAATGACGACGGATTTTGTCTTATTTTTTTTAGCTCTTTTTACAACCTCTTTAATCAGTTTTTGATGACCAAGATGAACCCCGTCAAAAGTTCCCATTGTTATGACAGAATTTTTCAAATCGCAATTTAATTCATTAATTTTTATCATTAGAATATTATTCTTGGATGGATTACATTTTCTTTAATTTCGGCAAAACCGATGCATTTTTGTTCAAAATCTTTTATCATAATGAAATCAATATCTGCTAATTTGCAAGGGATTCTTTGCCCCATTTTCAATCGATCAATTTCTTTTTCAGAAGGATTAATTTTGGGGAAATCATACAGTATTTCTTCGATAGTTTTAATTGAATCCTGCCAATTTTCGCTGTTAAGTTGTTCCAAACCGATTGCATTTTCAACGGAAATTTCATTAATCTTAATTCTTCTCAATTCCTTTGTTGTACCGATAGTTCCCAAAATTTCAGCTAAACTCTCAGATAAAGTACGAATATAGGTTCCTTTACTGACTGTAACCAGAAATTCGATTTCATCGTTATTTATTTTGATAATCTCAAAAGAGTAAACTTTCATCGGGCGTTTTTTTATTTCAAAATCAATATTTTTGCGTGCTAAAGAAAACGCTCGTTTCCCGGCAATTTTTATTGCTGAATAATTTGGAGGAATTTGTTCAGATATGGATAAGATTTGTCCTTTAATTTTTTCTAAGTCTAAATCTGATAAATCAGGGATTGCTTTGGTTTCGATAATATTTCCTGTTATATCGGCAGTATCTGTTTTTATACCAAGTTTTAAAATAGCCTGATAAGATTTTTTTTGTGATGAAAGAAAACGGATTACTTTGGTTGCTTTATTGGTACAGACTTGCATTAATCCTGTCGCAAAAGGATCAAGAGTCCCGGTATGCCCCATTTTTTTTATTCTCGTAATTTTTCTTAATTTTCTTATAACATCAAAACTTGTGATACCTTTTGGTTTATCAATCAACAGGATACCGTTAATCAAAGTTGCTCCCTAAATTTTTCCAAAACAATATTTTGAACTTGAGATAAAGCACCTTCAATTTCGCACCCGGAAGCTTTTATATGTCCACCGCCACCAAATTCTACGGCAATTTTATTAACGTTAATTTCATTTGAACGTAAACTTACTCTAAATTTATTAGCACCTATTTCATTAAAATAGGCAATCGCAATATAACCATCAATAAATTTCACCCATTTAGTCATTTTAGAAGTCGCATCGTTCCCTAAATTATTTTTTTCCAGCATTTCTAAAGTGGAATGAATAAATATTATTTTTCCTTTATTATAAGTTTTAATTGTTGATAAAACATCACCCACAAATTTCATTTCCGCTGCCGTTTTTGACATTGTAAAATGTTGGATAACTTCACCGGAAATTAATCCTAATTTTGCTAAATTTTGACACAATTCAAAAGTTGCAGTATCAGTATTTGCATTGATGAAACTATCCGTATCATTCAAAACTGTAGTATAAATCGCATCAACAATATATTTAAGATTTTCACCATTCAATTTTTCAATTTTGTCTTCAAACATATCATAAATAATAGCACCCACGCTAACTTTTGAAGCATCAATATAAGTAATTGACTCAGGAATAATTTCCCTCATTTCATGATGATCTACAGCAAACACCAAATTTGCTTTATCAATTAAAGTTGAGCACTTTCCAACCCGATCATGTTCGTGACAATCCAACAAAATAATCGTATCATAAGACATTTCTTGAGAAATTTTTAAAGTGTTTTTTGAGGCTGATAAAAATTCCAAAGATTTTAAAGCTTCTTCTTCCAAAATAATATCTGCGGAATACCCATAAGATTCAGCCAATTTTTTTAAAGCTAATGAAGCGGCTAAACCGTCTCCATCAGGATTATGATGAGTGAGTATTCCAACCTTATTTGATTCTTTAAATGAATGCCAAATCTTATTTGCAACTTCTTGAAAAGAATCAATCTGCATTTTCTTCTTCCTTATGAATTTGTTCAAAAATATCCTCTAATTTTCGAGAATATCTTTCTGAAGAATCATAAAGAAACTTTAACTCAGGAATAGTTCTCATAAGGTGAGCATTTGCAATTTCTTTCTTAAAAAATCCTGAAGATTTTGTTAACAATTCTTGCATCTGTTTTTCATCAATTTCATCATCATTCATATATGAAAAATAAATCTTTGCGTACATCATATCAGTAGTAACAGAAATATCGGTAAAAGTTACCATACTTAACCTTTTATCTCGGATTCTAAATTTTAAAGATGTGTTCAATAATTTTATTAATTCTTTCTGTAAACGTTGTATTCTTATTGAGGGCATAATTTTTCCTTAAAAAAAGGGTGGATAGACCACCCGTAAATTTATAATTTTCTTTCTACTTCATACATTTCAAATGCTTCAATAACATCATCAACTCTGATATCATTAAAGTCTTTAAATCCAATTCCACATTCCATTCCGGCTTTGACTTCTTTCACATCATTTTGATAATGTTTTAATGAAGAGATTTTACCTTCGTGAATTTGAATATTATTTCTAAACAATCGGAATAAGGCATCATCTTTCATAAGACCTTTAGTTACTGCACAACCGGCAATTGTTCCGATTTTTTTAATTTTAAATATTTCTTTAGCAACAGCCGTGCCTAAATTTCTTTCCTTAAATTCAGGAGCTAACAATCCTAAAATTGCACTTTCAACATCATGAACTGCGTCATAAATCACAGTATATAGATTAATTTCAACTCCTTTTTCTTCAGCAGCTTTACTTGCTTTACTTGTTGCTCTAACGTGGAAACCAATAATAATTGCTTTCGATGCCTGAGCTAAAGTTACATCGTTTTCACTAATTCCACCGACCGCACTATGAATAATCTTAACAAGAACTTCATCATTGGACAATTTCTGAAGGGTATCTGACAATGCTCCAACAGAACCATCCGAATCAGCTTTTAAGATAATTTTAATATTACTCAAACCTTGTTCTTTAATTTTTTGCCCAAGAGTATCCAAAGTAGTTTCTTTATGAAATTTTTCTCGTTCTCGTCTAATCTGTCGTCTTTCAGTAGAAATTTGACGAGCAATTTTATCAGTCTCAACACAATTTAAAACATCCCCTGCTTTAGGAATTGATGATAAACCGAAAATAACTCCAACATCAGAAGGCTCAAGAGATTTTAAATCTTTTCCATCCTCATTAACCATTTTACGAATACGCCCAAACGTATCCCCGCAAATAACAATATCTGTTTTTCTAAGAATTCCTTCTTGGATGAGAATTGTCGCAATTACTCCTCGTTTAGAGTCAAGTTTAGATTCAATTACAACACCTCGTGCAGGAACATCTCTTTTAGCTTTTAATTCTTTCATTTCAGAAACGAGAAGAATATTTTCCAATAAATCATCTATACCTTCACCTGTCTTAGCGGAGCATTTCACCCAAACAACATCACCACCATAATTTTCAAGATAAACGTTATTTTCCGCTAAACCGGCAATAGTTCTATCAATATTAGCTTCAGGCAAATCGATTTTATTGATAGCAACAATCATTGTTACACCGGCAGCTTTTGCGTGATCTATCGCTTCAATAGTTTGAGGTTTAACACCATCATTTGCAGCAACAACAATTACAGCTATATCTGTAACATCGGATCCTCTGGCACGCATTGATGTAAATGCTTCGTGACCGGGTGTATCCAAGAATGTAATCTTTTTACCTTGATGGGAAACTTGATATGCACCAATATGTTGAGTAATTCCACCAGACTCACCACCAACAATGTTTTTATGCCTGATTTTATCTAAGATAGAAGTTTTACCGTGATCAACGTGCCCCATTACAGTTACAACAGGAGGTCGCTCAACATCTTCAATATTTACATATTTATCATTTTCTTTATCAATAATTTCGGTTCCGTATTCATCTTTAAATTTAACATCAAAATCAAATTCATCACAAATCATTTCAAGAGATTCTTTATCCAATCTATGATTCATAGTAACCATTTTTCCCATTGCAAAAAATTTGGTAATAATCTCGGTTGGTGCAACATCCATTATTTTTGCCAATTCAGAAATAGAAGTAAATTCACTAATAGTAATGATTTTTTCTGTTTCAGGAAGCTTACTTTTCTTTTCTTCTTTTTTCGGTTTATTTTTCTTCTTACTTGAAGACATATTAAGTTTGATTTGTTTTCTAATCTCAGCATCGTCAATTATAACTTTTTTGTATTTCTTCTTTGATTTTGTTAAACTGATTTTAGCTTTTAAATGTTTACTACTAGCACCAAATTCAACAACTTGCTTTTTTGTTTTACCAAAAACGGTTTTTGTCGGTATTTTTTTTTCTACAATTATTGGAGAAGTTTTTTTAATACCGGCTCTTGGTGAATAAAGTGGTTTATTCCTAACATCCGGTCTTTGTTGAGACCGATCAGTTCGTTTTGAAAACCTACTATTAGTATTTCCGGTACTTCGAGTTTGATTAGAGCCACCAGTGTTTTGTCTTACTCCGGCATTCCCTCTATAATTATTTCGAGGAGTATAAGAACGTCTTGTTCCATCATCAGTTCTATTATTGGAACTTTCTCTTCTTTCTGAAAATTTTCTATTATTTTCAGCAAAATTTCTTTTCTGTGATTTATTATCTTTTGGTAACACGGGTTTATTGGAAGTATTCAATATTGGCGCAAAAGAAGATGGAGATCTTTTAGGAAGATTACTTTTTCTCGGAGTATTTGACTTCATTATTCTTTTTTCTTCTTTTTCTATAGCTTTCGAAAACGGATTTTCTACTTTTTCTCTGACTGGTTTCTTTTTATGCTCTGTTTTTTTATGCCTATAATATTCTTTCTTTTCAGTCTCCCTTCGTCTAATAGCTTCTTTTTGCTCACTAAACTTAGCTCGTATTTTTGCTACTACAGCATCATCAACAACACTCATATGGCTTTTAACTTCAATACCTAAATCTTTCAGGTGTTGTTTCAAAGCTACTGTTGATATTTTAAATTCCTTGGCTAATTCATGTACTCTTAATCCCAAAGTTTCCTCCAACTATTTAAATAATCTTTTTATTCCATTTGCAAAGTTAACATCAGTTACACTTAACACAGCCAATTCTTTACGACCCAAAAATTCTCCAAGCTCTATTTTGCTTAAAGAAATATCTTTCAGCGGTATTGTATTCGAAAAACTATTCACGTCTTTCAGAGTTCGCTCGGCGATATCAGATGCAATTATTATCAGTTTAGCTTTTTTCCTAAACGATGATTTTCTGACAGCCTCAATACCGTAAGATATTTTTCCCGCTTTCTTTGCAATCTGCAACATTGAAATAATCTTTTTATTTTCCATTATTTTTTTTATTTTTTTTCTTTAACCATTTGTGAATATTAGTCCGACATTTTTTACTTCGACATAAATAATATCCACGTGCTTCTATTTTATTATTAAAATCATAAACAATCTCTTTATTAATAATTACAAATCTTAATAAATTTTCTTTGATCATTCTGTTACGGCAAATTACACACATTCTTACAGGAATGAAATTCGCCTTTGATGATTTATTTGGCATACTTAGAAATGTTTAGCAGATTCCTTTAATTTGATTGCCGTTTTCTCGCCTATTCCATCCAAATTTGTTAATTCCTCAAGAGAAGCTTCATATATGTCTTGAACTGAGGTATAACCATATTCTTTTAAAATTTCACTGATTTTATCAGTAACCCCATCAAGATATTTAATATGACTGGTAATTCGTCTTTCTTCTGCAATCTTTACTTCAAATTCTTCGGAGGTAAAAATATCTAATTTATATCCTGTTAATTTAGCAGCAAGTTTTACATTTTTACCTTTTTTGCCAATAGCAAGATTTTTACTTTCATTAGACACAATTACACGAGCAAAATTACCTCTGTCTGCAACATAAACTCGTTCAACCAAATCATTACCGATAGCATTTGCAATAAATTGTTCCGGTAAACTATCCCAAACTGTTACATCAATTTGTTCACCGTGCAATTCTTTTTTAATTTGTTCGATTCGAATACCTTTTGGACCAAGACAACTTCCGGCAGCATCAACACCTTCAGTAACAGATTGAACAGCAATTTTTGTTCTTATTCCCGGTTCGCGAACAATACGTTTAATTACAATATCTCCGGAAAAAATTTCAGGGATTTCATTCTCGAAAATCTTCTTTACAAATTCCGGAGTTGTGCGAGATAAAATAATAATTACATCATTTCTACGTTTTCTAATATTAATTACATAACCTTTAATAATATCACCGACTTTATAAAACTCATCTTCAACTTGTTCTTCTAACGGTAACAAAGCATCTGCATAACCTAATTCCAAAATATACCCGTTTGTTTCTATTCTTCGAACTTTACCTGTTACTATTTGATTTTTCTGTTTCTCATAATCAAAAATAATTCTATCTTCTTCCAATTTTTTAATTCTTTCTTGGATCGATTTTCTGGCATTTTTAATTACTTTTGGCTCAAAATCGTGAATCGGAATTTTAACATAAACTTTTTCACCGAGTTCAATTGCCGGATCATATTTTGCTCTTGCTTCTTCAATTGAGATCTCACCCAAACGAAAATCATTTTCAACTACAAATTTATAAAAATTAGCGGTAATTGAATTAGAAGCAAAATCTGCGACTATTTTCAATTCATTCTCTTCAGACAATTTTTTTGATATTGACTGATAAAGACTATCTTCAATAATTTCAGCTACTTTATCCTGATCCAATTGTTTAACAACTGCAATCTGTTTTATTATCGCCATTAAATTTCCAGACATTATTTCTCCTTTTTAACCTTAAAATCAAAATATGTACGTGCTTTTTTTATTTCTTTAAAATTTATCTCAACAATCTCAGACGTATCCTTCAATTCTAAAACAAGTTTATCCGGCAGTACTTCTTTAAGTACTCCGATTTCTGATACTTTTGAATCTTCGACAGTATGAGTTACTTTAATCATTTCATTAATAGCACTTGCATAATGACGTTTTAACCTCAAATTTCTTTCAATTCCGGGTGAAGATACTTCGAGAAAGAAAGGTCCTTCAATAACATCTTCCAATTCTATTTCTTCTTTTAATTTTCTTCCAATTCTAGAGCAATCATCAATTAATACACCACCAATTTTAGTGATATAGACGATAATAACCAGACCTTTATGAGTATTTTTAACGTCAATATCGTACATTCCGATATTATTTTTTTCACAAACGTATTTAACAATTTTTTCTAATTCATTATACATAATTTTCTCTTTATATTATTAAACCACTGGGTTACAGTGGTTTAATAAATTTTTTATTTAATAGATTTTTTCTATTTACTTCATTCGCAATTTTTGTTTAACTGCCTTATTGTCAAGCAGTATTTATCGCCAAAATTTATTGCATATTTTACTCAATCTATACGGTTAAAATTCCTTTAACAAATTTGAAGCAATAATCGTTCTTTGAATTTGATTTGTGCCTTCATAAATTTGTGTAATTTTAGCATCTCTCATCATTTTTTCTACAGGATATTCTTTCATATAACCGTATCCACCTAAAATTTGAACAGCATCAGTAGTTACTTTCATTGCCGTATCAGAAGCAAAAACTTTACACATTGCTGATTCTTTAGAATATTTCTTAGCACCTGCATCAATCATCCTTGCGGTATTGAAAACTAATGAGCGAGCAGCTTCAATCTGAGTTGCCATATCAGCTAACATAAATTGTACTGCCTGAAAAGCTGATATTGGTTTTCCGAACTGATATCTTTCTTTTGAATATTTAGCTGCAATTTCATAAGCACCTTCTGCAATACCTATCGCTTGAGCTCCAATCATCGGTCTAGATTTATCAAAAGTTTTCATAGCAATTGAAAATCCCATTCCTTCTCTGGCTAAAAGATTTTCCTTAGGAATTCGGCAATCTTCAAAAATCAATTCACGTGTAACTGAGGCTCTGATTCCCATTTTATTTTCTTTTTTACCAAAAGAAAATCCGGGTGTTCCTTTTTCAACAACAAAACAGGAAGATCCACGGGCACCTTTAGATTTATTTGTCATTGCAAAAACGGTATAAATATCAGCCTCACCACCATTTGTAATCCATTGTTTTGTACCGTTCAAAATATAATAATCACCGTCTTTTGTTGCAGTTGTCTCAATTGCACCGGCATCTGAGCCGGCATTAGCTTCAGTCAAAGCAAAAGCAGCAAGTTTCTCTCCGGAAGCAATTTGAGGTAAATATTTTTGTTTTTGTTTTTCATTACCGGAAATTAGGATAGGGTATAACCCTAAGCCTGTAGCTCCATAAGCTAAAGCCATTCCGGCGTCAACCTTGCATAATTCTTCCATTACAATAGCCAAGTCAGTAACTTTTCCGCTTATTCCGTCATATTCTTCAGGAATTAATACAGCAAACAAATCTGTCTGAGCCATAATCTTAACTATATCCCAAGGGAATATTCCTTCTTCGTCATATTTTTCTCTCAACGGAAGCATCTTTTCTTCAGCAATTTTTCTTGCTAATTCTCTGATTTCCAATTGATCTTCATTAAAAAAATAATTCATTATTCCTCCGATTTCTGTATTAAATCCAATTTATACATATCTCAAAAAAAATATTATGCTTATTCGTCAAGATATTAATTATAATAAGGAAAGAGGATCAACATCTATCGAGACTTTAATTCCCTTACCTATTTTGACATTTTCACTAAACCAATCTAAAACTTTAGCCATTTCATTATACGTTTTTGTTTTAATGAGTAAGTGATATCTAAAACGTAAATTTATCTTAGGAATCGGTGCTTCAATCGGTCCCATAAAAATCACATTTATATCTTTATTTTCTACTTTGAAGGTCTTTGTCTTAACATCAATTTCCTTCTTAATTATTAGCAGTTTTTTTTCATCAATATGTTCAAATAATATCCTACTCAATCTATCAAAAGGCGGATAATTTAGCATTTTCCGTAACTTCATTTCGGTCTGAGCAAACGTCTCGAAATCCTGATTTTTAGAATTAACAATGGCGTAATTTTCAGGATTATATGTTTGAATAATAACTTCACCCTTTTTCTCACCTCTCCCTGACCTCCCGGAAACTTGCGTTAACAATTGAAATGTTCTTTCAGCTGCCCTAAAATCAGGAATATTGAGAATACTTTCTGCCGAAATAACCCCCACGAGAGTTACATTTTCAAAATTTAGACCTTTCGCAATCATTTGAGTTCCAATCAAAATATCGATTTTCCCATTATTCATCTTTTCAAACATTTTTTCATAACTATCTTTTTTAGTTACCGTATCTGAATCCATTCGCAAGATTTTTGCATTCGGAAATAAGGATTTAAGTTTAATTTCCACCTGTTCTGTTCCTGGAGAACCAAATTTGAAATTATAGCCTCCGCACGCCGGACATTTACGTGGCATATCGATCCTATACCCACAATAATGACATTTAGCTTGATCTTTACTTTTATGGAATTTCAAACTTATATCACAATTCGGACATTTTAGTAATTCCCCGCAATCCGCACATTGAACAAATGATGAATAACCGCGTCTATTTTGAAAAATAATTACTTGTTCTTTCCTATCCAACCTATCTTGAATCTTACTTAATAATTTCTCAGACAAAATATTCATACTTTGTTTTTCTTTTCTCATATCTAATATTTCGACTTCCGGAAGAATTGTTTTCCCGTTTCTTTGAGTTAATTTCAAAAGTTCATATTTACATTTTACAGCATTATTCCAAGATTCTAAAGAAGGTGTTGCACTTCCTAAAACCACAGTAGCATTATTATTTCTTGCTCTTACAATTGCAAGATCTCTGGCATTATAGCGTGGATTATTCCCTTGTTTATAGCTTGTTTCGTGCTCTTCATCAACAATTATTAATCCAATATTTTCCACAGGTGCAAATATTGCGCTTCGCACACCAATCACTATCTTACTCTTTCCGTTATAAATATTTTTCCACTCAAACCATCTTTCACGCTCATTTAAATGACTATGAATCAAACCTATATTATCTCCGAATTCTGAGTAAAATCTATTTTCCATTTGTGGGGTCAGTGATATTTCAGGCACTAACATTAAAACGGTTTTACCTTTCATAATAGTTTCTTCTATTAACTTAATATATACTTCTGTTTTTCCACTGCCGGTAATTCCAAAAAGTAAAAACACCTTAAAAATATTTTTATTCATTGCGTCTAAGATTTTTTCAAAAGCAAATTTTTGTTCATGATTTAAATTAACCAATCTCTTCGCCTTTACATTCTTTACCTTTCTTCTTTCTTGCTTAACCTCGACAGGGACCACCTTAACAAGCTGTTTTTCTCGCAAGGCTTTAACAATTGCGTAGCTAAATTCTTTGGCAATTTCAGAAAGTTTTACGTCTTTCTCTGTCTTTATTTTCTCGAATAATATAAGTTGTTTAGAAGTCAGGTTAATCTCATCATTAATTTTATTTTCAACAATAACGTGATTTTCAAATTTTTTCTTAATTTTCTTATCTATAACTCGCTCAACTTCAATTAATTCTTTTTCCTCATAATATTCTATTAGATGATAAAAATTTGGGATCTTTATATTGTTTTTAATTATATCAATATCGATCCAACATTTGTTAGCAATAACATCATAAAATTGCTTAGCTTCATTTGGAAAATCTTTAATATCGGCATTTTCTGAAAGACGTATTTTTCGTTGGTATTGAACCTGCCCTGCAGACGGAATAAATAATTTTATAATGGAATTAAATGATGCGTGATAGTATTTTGACATCCATTCTGCCAATTCTAGCATTTCTTTATTTATTTTAGGTCTAAAATCAATAATCTCGATAATATCTCTTGTCTTGAATTTTGGCTTTTCTGTAACTTTGTCCCAAATAAGACCGGTAACAAATCTATTATTCAATTGAATTATTACTCTAATTCCGGATTGTAAATTTCTTGCAGATTGATAAACGAGAAATTTCCCTACATTTGAGCTAACAACAATATTATAGTAATACATATAAAAAAATATGCCCATTATCCGGGCATATTGTTCAACACTACTTATTTTATTGAGAACTAAAGCTCATATGGAAAGTATAATCCGTCATTTCCTGAACATTTATTGTCCATGATTTAACTTCTTTCTCCACATCAGAAATAAATTCATCACTGAATTTGCTACCGGATGTTTTCGAAATCTCGACAGCATCAATTTTTCCGTTAGTGTTAATAAAAAGTCTGATTGCTAATGTACCATACATCTTCGTTTTCCAGTTATACTCATTATATAAAGTCCTTATTCTGGATTTATAAGAATTTATGGAATTGTCAATATTTGCAGCTATTTCATGTTTGCCGGTATCTCCTGTGTTCAAAGATATATCTGTTTCTTTAATTTGAGAAGCGAATGCGTATTTACTTTTAATCTTCTGCAATTGTTTAGTATTAGTTACAGAAACAACTTTCAAGTTAGATTTTTTTGCTAATAAGCTACCTTTAACATCTTGAAAATCTTCGCCACTAAAATCTATTTTTTCATCAGCTATATCCTCTAAACTACCAACAGATTGACTTAAATCATTTCCGCCTGTTTCAGCAAATTCTTTTGATAAATCTACTGTATTTGAGGAACTTGAACTTGAGTGTCCAATAAGACTTTTAGTGTTTTTAGATTTTATCGCTGACAATGTAGCAACTTCATAAATTTCATTTTCGGTACTGACAGGATTATTTGATGTAACATTCAAATCAACATCGTTTCCTAAGAAACTTTTTAATTGTTTATTTAAATTTTGACTTCGTTTCTTCACAATATTTTTTGCGACTTTTTCCGTTTTAGCTTTTTGCTTTCCAACAGCTCCTTCTGCTACAGGTTCATAAACCTTAGCTACTTTTTTCTCAACCTTTGTGGTTGGTAAATTAATTTTACTAATATGAGTTTTAGAAGCCTTTAATTCTTGTTGGATTGTTTTACCCATTACAGGAGCAGGTTTATAATTTTTTTCAAAGATATTTAACCCTATTACTGTGATTAATAAACTGAGAAGTAAAAATATGGTAGTAAATTTTGTTTGTTTATCAATAGTTTCATATTTTCTATACTTATTAATTAAAGATCTTTCCATACTGGAAATAACTCGATGGTAGGGTTCTTCGAATTTGTACTCTATTTCCCAATCATTGAGAATACTCAATTTACCTGATGTATTCGGAGACAAAATTAATTTATTTCCCGAAATTAATTTTGCTTTACGAATTTCATCATTTGACAATACTCTGCCATCCTTAGTCACTTCAAATTTCATGTTTTTATTTAAGGAAAAAGCGTAATTATTACCTACTTTTGTTAGCAGTAAATATTTTTTAGGAAAACTTTGATTTAATATTTGCCAAAAAATATGTTTATCCGAACCAATATAGAATTTGTTCTTAAAATCTCTTTTATATTTTGCAATATCTATCACTTTACCTTTATATTTAAACTGCATGTTCAAAAAACGTTTAGACATGCTTCCTCCTAATTATTAAGACTACCATCTTTCGAATCCGCCTTAATTGTTGAAAAAAATATATTACTAAAATTCGCTCCGGCACTCAAAATCATAAATTGAGTTATATACTTACAGTCAAGTGTCTTATCTGCTTGCAAAAGGACAGCGGGGATTTTATCCTTGGATTTAATTGTTTTCGCCTCATTTTGCATCAGAGCTAAAAGCGTATTTTTTGTGGATTTATTATCAAAAAGATCTTGAGGAGTTCCTACTAATATGTTGTCATATCCGTAAAGAATTCTATTCGGAAACATTTTAATCAATATTACGTCTCCATTTTTCAATAACGCATGATTATCAACAAACGAATTTGGTAATTTCATTCCGGCAGGAACTGATGCTTTTTGAACTTCCATTGAAACATTTTTTATTAAAAAAACAAGCAATATAGTCAAAATATCAATTAGAGAAGTGATATTCAACGATTTAGCTTTTCTTCTTTTCGTCCTCTGCTGGCGTTTTGAACCTTTACGATTAACTTTATACGATATTCTCTTCATAAACTACTCCTATTTTTTCACAAAGGTTTTAATAGAAGATATTGAATATTCTATGTTTTCAAAACCATTAAATTTTGAAATATCAATGGCTTTTAACAAAGTATTATATTTAACATCAGGTGCAGGTACTAAGGTAATATCTTTTTGTTTAGGATATCTTTTATGAATTTCACTTAATTTGTTATCCAGTGCAAACATATCATATTTCCTAGGAACAACGGAACTATCAATTACTGCAATATGTGAAATAATATTATCTCCCTGAACTTTCACTTGAATGTCGTTTTTAAATAACCCAACTTCTATTTTCTTCATTCTGATTTTTTGTGATGAAGCAGAAGTTGCAGTACCACTACTTATGTCAATAGCCAGCATCGCCATTTGAACACTAACCCACATTGTTATTAGCATAGGAACTATAACAATGAATAAGTTCATTATCGGAATTAAATTTAAATCCGTTTCCTCACGGCTTAGCTTTCTTCGACTTGATGGTCCATTAATCATTATTAGTCCTCAATAGTATGATTAATTTGATTTATGGTTTTTACGCTATATTCGTCAATTTTATTAATAATTTTCTCAGATCTACCTTGAAAAAGTCCTTTAAGAAGCATCGTTGGTACAGCTATGATTAACCCAAATGCTGTTGTTCCCATAGCCTGATAAATACCATTAGTTAATGCAACCTGCTTCATTGTTTGGTCTACCGAGCCAAGCGAATGAAAGGCGTTGATAAGTCCGAAAATTGTTCCTAACAGTCCAAGTAAAGTAGCAATTTGAGCAAGAATATCAAACCAATATATTCCGCTTTCAATTTTAGGAATTAACTGCAATCCTGCTTCGTCAAAAGAATCTTGTAAAGTATCTTTTAATAAACGACCTTTTTTTCCGGATTTTCTTGCATCATTAAAAGCTAACAATCCAATCCAAAAAATACTCCCAATTGTAGTATTTTTGAAATTGCTGCTGACTTTAATTGCTTCATCATATTGATTATTTCGGATATAACCTTTGAGTTTCAGATAGAAATTTTTCGCATCGAATCTTTCTTTAATGTATAATTGATAAAATTTTACAATTGAAAGAACCAAAACGATGACCCCGATTGAACTGATAATATAAGTAAAATCAGGACTGGCAGTCAGAATTGTTGATACAACACTAAAACCTTTTTCTGGTTGAGTTTGACTAAACAATGGCATAACGGCAAATAATCCGATACTTACAGTTGAAATTTTTTTAAAAATACTATTCATTTATTCCTCCTAATTAATACAACAACTTGTTGGATTTTTTTAATGTATATAAGACATTAAAGTTTAAATTTACATTTGGTGTTCTTTTTCTAGAAAGGTTTAATTCTGCATTTGGCTTTGCAACCTCACCTTTAATTTCTATTTTTTTATTTGATTTTATCTTTTTATATTGCTTTTTAGTAATTTTGGTTTCACCAAAAAGAGAAGTTGATATTAGAATTAAAATTATAAAGATCTTCTTCATTTTTTAGCTCCTTCAATTAATTTTTTAGCTTTGGCATTTATTTCAACCAACAAACCTCCATTATGTAAATTGGAAGAAACAACTTTTATTTTTATTATATTTGTACCTTTAGAAAGAGAAATATCTTTTAAAGTTACAGGTTGTACTTCGTTTGTAATTTTGTTTGTTATAATTTCTTTATTTTTTATGATTTGAGAATTATTTATCCAAATTGAACAAATTTTCTCAGCTACAAATTTTAAATTACTTTCAACCACATCACCGTTAATATTGATAATTTTATAAAAATACACTGTATCCGGTGTAGCTTTCTGAGTTGTTGATTTCCCCCAGATTCCTTTCGCTTGAGAATTTTCCAAATCAATAATTTGAGATTGATAAAAACTAAATTTGTCTTTTCCCACAAATTCTAAAGAATCATATAAAGTCGAAACATCAGCTATATCTTCCATAGAATATTTCCAAGAAAAATCTGATAAATAGTTAACAGAATAAGTATTTTTATATTTATCATACATTTTACTATCATATTTTATCTCAACTTTCATTGGTAATTCATTTAAATCTTTAACACCTAAAACAATTAAATTATCGCCTGTTTTAAAATATTTAGAGATAATATAGTTTTTATCAAAATGAGTAGCACTAATGTCAACATCTTTACCATTAATGATAATTTTGTTTAATTTCTTTGAAGTTATTACTCTTAATTCTTTCGGAATTATAGTAAGATTAAAGATCTTTTTAATGAAATTTTCATTTTTACTTTTAAAAACAAACACAGTATCAGCACCATTATTTTTTAAAGAAAGCACGGGAGTTGACCATAAACTATCATTTTCTATAGATTTTAGGTTAATATTCTCTATATTTTCATAAACAAACCATGTTTTATCAATCGGGACATTAATTACTTTAAGAGGAGTTCTTACTTTCCATTCTTCAAGTTTTAAGAGTGCATTTTCAGTATATTGATTCGATATCTTCAAGTCATCATAAAAATTTGTTACGAGAGGCATGTAATATTTTACAGCAACTTTAACATTATCAAGGGAATATTTAAAAGCTTTATTTCTAATAATTTTTTTAACTTTAGTAAAAGTTACTTCATCTACCTTATATCTAGCTAAATCAGGGTCAGTTGCATAATTCAAATATTTATCAATCTGCTTCATAATGACATCTGAGGCGTACTCATTAACTTTTCCAGCATAATACATTAGTTCTATACGTTTTTGATTTGAAATATCTACATCCTTTGAATCTGTGATTAACTTAAACAAATTTTTCGATAATTTTATAGCTTTTCTACTTAATCTCGGAATTCTGCTTTGTCCTTTCAATAAATGATCATTTAACTTAGTCATTCTATTAACAGGAACTAATACATTTGCCGACTTATTTAAGAAAGAATTTTTTACAAATGCGATTTGCTTATCAATTTTATGGTTGTAGGCAAAATTCATATCATAAGTTTGATACTGCTTAAAACCGACACTATACGGTAAATTAGTAAGCCCATTCTTACGATATTCGGTTACCATTTGTGAGTATGCCAATTTTAATTTTTTTACTTCTTGTTCATCTTTTTTAGAATAAGCTTCTGCAGCAAGTATAAGATTTTCTCGCAAGTTTTTCTTTGCCAGATTAACATATATATCTAATTTAGGATTCTTCTTATACATATATACTGCTAAAGATTTCAGTTTGGACATTTCGTTATTTTTTTTATAAATTCCAGCAATAGTAAGAAGCATTTTGTCTGAAAGTTTGTCTTTAGGATATTTTTTTGCATATAATAGAGAAAGTTCAATTTCTTTATTCTCATCATTAAGTTTTGTATAAAGTTGAATTGCCTTCAATAAAACAGATTTCGGATCGACTTTTCCAAAATTATATTTCTTTCTGTTCTTATAAATAGCGTAATATCCTTTAGCCGCATATGCTAAATCTTGTTTTTCGACTTCATATATTTTTAAAATATCCAATTTAACTTGCAAAGCTTCATTTGATTTTGGAAATCTTTTGATAAACAATTCCCTAATTGTTTCACTTTTATCGTACATTTTTAAACTGTCTGCAATTGTCCACGCATTCACATACGCTGCCAAAACTTGACTTTTTAGTGAATTAAGTGTCGCAATCTCAGAATACAGATTAATAATTTTAGAATAATTTTTTGCCATCTTATATTCATCTATCGCTTTAAGAATATACCCGACTGATTTTAATTTATCATTAGCGAACATATCTCTCAATCGAAGATATTCTTCAGCACTTTCAGTATATTTCTTTTTGGAATCCAAGTCAATAGCCTTAGCTTCAATAACCGCATATTTATTATTTAAATATTTAGCTTTTTCTTTATCTGAGGCTAAAGTATAACTTTCATTATACAATTTTTCTGCATCATCAAAATTTTTGTTAATATAATTTATCTGAGCTAAAGTCGCCAAAGCATCTTTTTTAATGTCATCATTATCTGTTAATGTTAGTATCCTTTGATAAATATCTTGTGCTTCCTGATATTTCTTTAATTTAAATAAAATTCTCCCTCTGTTCACCAAAAGATTAACATGATCTTCAAGTCTATATTTATCCTTAAAAACCGAATCCGTAATTATCTTCTCAAATCTTTTTGAAGCAGCAATAAAAAGCGAATCAGAATTCAAATTTTTAGCTATGTCCAAGTTCCCGGAATTAACTTCTATATATAAATCCTGGGCTATTTGGTATATTTTATTTTCATTAGAATAAAATTTTGGATTCTTGGGATATTCCCCATTAAGCTGAGAATATAAATCAATAATATTTTTGTAAAGCTGGAATTGTTTCGTTTTAACAACATTTGTATAGTAAAGATCAACATATCTTTGATTCATTAAATAGATTTTTTCTTGGTTAGTTGAATCATTTTTAAATTCGGTAAAAGCTGAAAAATCATCAATTAATTTTTTATATTTTAAAACACTTTGCAAATCGGTTTTTGCTATAGCTTCATTATAAAATCTATTCTCAATTGAAAAATAGCATTTTTTTATGAACGCCAATTGAGGTTTAATATCTTTATCTTTATTAGCTAAATACCAATCACTAGTTACCTTGTATTCATCTACAACTCTTTTCCATGAATCAACTATATTTTTTTTAACTTCCAAGCTATCCGGGAAAAATTTCGCATATTTAATATAAATATTTGTAATAGAATCAATGTAAGTCGGACAATTAACACTTAAAGGATACATTTTAATATAAGTATTATAAAAGTCAATAGCTTGTTGGGGAGCATTATAGAGTAACTTATATCTTATTGATTTAAGCAATACATCTTTTGCATAATCTTCGGGAAGTAATGTTTTTAGGACTTCGTTAGCTTTCTTAGCTGCAATAGATTCTGAGTCAAAACCTTTATCAAAGTCTAGTAAGCATCTAGCAAAATTATCTAAACTCCCTTCTTTAAACAATGAGTTCAGTTTCTGATCTTTTCTTTCATTTAAAAGTTTTAGTAACTGGGAAAAATCATTAATTGCGACTTCATTTTTCCCCGAAACATATTCAATCCAAGCTTTATAAAATTGTGCATATGGTTTGTAAAACGAATCAGATTTAGTATTCAGCAAATCTTCAAAATTTTTCAGAGATTTTTTATAAAAGGGTACCGAATTGGTTGCATCTAAAGATATTGTGAAATACAATTCTCCCAGGCGATACATAGCTTCTTGTCTGTATTTTGAATTCGGAAAATCTTGTACTATTTCATTATAAGATTTAATAGAAAGTTCTAAATCTTTAACACTCAACCTTAAAGAATCAGGCCAGTTTTCAGACAAATCTAAATGTTTAATCCTTTTTTGATCTCTAATTAAAATTTTATTTTCCAAATTATAAAATGCAATATTGTATAAAACTATATCTCTATATATAAAATCAGGATTTATTTCTAAAACTTTTTTGTATAAGTTAAGTGTTTTTTGGGGATTTTTAACATTTATTTCATTACTTAGCTCTGCTAATTTAAAATAGAGGTTATCAAGATTGGATGAATCTTTGTTATTTTCAATAAAGTTATTTATTGAATTATACAAATTTATTTTTGACTTGAGAATCCCCTCATAATTTGTTGAATCGGTTGCTAAAGAATCTACAGCAAAAATATTGAGTGAAAATAATAAAGCGAATAAAACTAGAAATTTATTTTTCATCTAATCCTTCCTAATTTCCTTTTTAGATAAGTTCGTGGTTTGAGCATTCATATTTTGAATTCGTTGGAAAAGGAGATCGAATAGGCTAGTTTGAAATCTATCCTTTTGATCGTTGGATTCAAACAACATTCTATCAATTAATTTATTGTATGAAGTCAGCAATTCTTTTTGTGTTTTAGCATAATCTGTCTTTTTAGAATTTATTCTTTTAATAAGGATATTGTGATAATTTTCAAGTACTGATTTTTTTATTTCTTTGAGGCTTTTCTTATTTGCTAATAATCGCTTAGATTCTTCTTCAATTTGTTTTTTCAACTTAGGATCAACATTGTCATTAAAATAAAATTTAGAGATAGTATCTAAAGAAATTAAGTTTGATTGTATTAGATTAATTGATTTATCTGCTCTTGAAACAATGATATCTTTATTTTGATTCACTCCTTTCTCTCGAATCTTTTGCCAAGTTTGTAACAGCTCATTTTGCCACTTAATTTCCGAAGATATTGCAAAAGCTAATTGATAATCTTTCCATCGAACATCTTTCAAATTTGAGATTAGTTCCAAAGCATGCAATTGAATATATTCCGAATCCAGAATTGCCATTTCATTATCCAATTTCTTGGGAATTGCTACCGGCTTAGTTGTCGCTAACTTTTCAATGGTGGTATCTAAACTTGATATAATATCACTAAATGACAAATATTCTTTTTCTATAGGCTGTAATAATTTTGCATATTTAGGGCTTATAGTTCGCGATAATTCCAAAATATCCGAATTCAGACTTTCAAGCTCTTTCTTTTTTTGCTTAATAAGATTTTTATCGTCAATAATTGAAACAGAATCACTTGCGACCAAAATCCGTCCATTTGCCAAATTGATATCGTTCATTAATTTGTGCTTGAGTGTAATTTTTTTGTTCAATTTATCAATCTTAGCCATCTCTTTCTTAATATCGTTAGAAGCGGAAAGAATATCTTTCCCGTTTGCGTTAATAATAGCAATCATATATTTTGCCGAGACGTAATATTGATTTGACTCCGGATTTTGGGTAACAAGATTAAAAAAAGTAATTGCCTTTGGAAAATCTTTTTTATTGAAATACATCTGCCCTAATTCCATCATTATTTCTGAAGATTTATCTCCGGAAATTTCTAAATACTTGTTGTAATATTTTTCCGAATTAGCAAAATCTGAATTAGCAAAATATAATCTGGCTAAAGAAAGATCAACAAAAAACAAATTCTCTTTAGGAAGTTTACTTTTAATAACATTAGCTTCAATATTCCGAAATTTATCTATTCCGGCATCAATTCCGCTTTCAATTGAATCAATAAGAGCAAGCATCTCTTCAGATTTTAATTTGTATTTGGAATATCCTAAACTTTTTGTAAATAATTTCTTAGCTTTTTCATAATTATTCAAATTATAATTTGCTTGAGCTAACCAGTAAATTTGTTCCGGTTTTATAACTCCATTGTAATCATTAAAAATTGAAATAACTTTTTGGTTCTGATCATCAATTAAATAGAGATATTGTAATTTGAAAATTATATCGTTTTTGTGCTTAAAGTTTATATCGTTCAAATAGATATCTTCAAAAGCTTTTCTGGCTTTATCATATTTATGTTTTAAATAAAGCATCCTTCCTAAGTTATATTCCAATCTATATTTTACAGTCGGTATATTTTTATAAACCACTGCGAGATCAAAATATAAAGAGTCAACTAATGATAAATCTTTCTTATCTAAGCTATCATTTATTTTTCTAGAATCCAAATCAAACAAAGCATCTATCTGCGAAATATTGTTTTCCTGGTAAAGTTTCTTAATTTCAGATTTGTGCTTAGCAAGTTTTTTATAGTGTTGAAGTTCTTGTTCCAGCATCTGGTAAGATTTAGTTTCTTCTTTCAACGCTTCAGAATACGGGCTATTCTTAGCAAGCAAGCAAGTTGCAAATGACATTAAACTTAGTGTTAAAACCAAAAGCAGGAACAACTTATAGATTTTCATTTTTAACTATTCCTGTAAAAGTTTTTTAATATCTTCTAATTCTTTTTCTGCTTGTTTACGTCTTTCTTTAATTTTATTCAATTCTTCAAGCACCGGATCACTTGATCTATCATTGCCGGTACTATAATATCTTTTGCCCGGAACAACATTTCGTCTATTTACATAAGTGGTCTTTGTTTTAGAATTAAATTTTGTTGAAGAAAATTTATCAAACGTATATTTCAAATTAACAGCAAATTTAACTTTATCATTTCTATCAAGTTCTTCAATTCTATAAAGACCGGTTCTAAAAGTAAAATTAGAATAATTATAGGCAAATCCGGTATTAATATTATAGCCATCCATTTCAGTATAAATTGTAAATTTTGCTGAAGGTTTAAAATTTAATCCAATAAAAGCACCTTGGAGTTGTTTAGATAAATCAATATTACCTTCAAAACGTCTTTTCCCCATTCCAACATTCATTGTAGTTTCCAAGAATGGTACAAATGGTAATCCACGAAGAAGAGCGGTTTTTGACATTACGAAATAAAGTGAATTCTTAGTATAGTCTTCAGGATCAGTAAAATCATAATCTGAAGCCGATTCTCCGTCTTTATTTCTAAAATCATCTACTTTGGAAAACAGATTATCTATCCCTATTGCAATAGCCGGCAAAGACTCAGTTTCTCTTATAGCTTGAAATTTAACATTGGCATAATAGACATTAACGCTTGTTCCAACAAATCCGACTTGCAGTTTATCAAATAACCCGAGATTTGCACAAACAGCGAAATTATGTTCATATTCTTTTCCAATTTCCGAGCTCATATAACTAACATACGACAAATCACTCATTTTATCTGAAAGGACATAACCATCCGGAACTTTAATTCCTCCGGGTGTAGTAAATGGAATTGAGAATAAAGAGCCAACAATACCTACTAAAAAAATAAAACTCATAAATCTTCTATTCATAGCAACCTCCGCCATTATTTTATATTTTACTATTTTGTATATTCTTCTATTGACAATTTTAAGTCAAGTTTTTTATTCTTTCTATGGAAAAAAAATCAAAACTTCTAGGAAAATTAGGCGAATCTCTTGCTTCTGATTATCTCAAAGCAAAGGGATACAACGTTTTAAAAACAAATTACTTTTCCAATTATGGAGAAATAGACATTATTGTGCAAATTCACCGGATTATAGTTTTTGTTGAAATAAAAACACGTTCTTCGAACATTGATACTTGTCTAAACAGCGTATCAAAAAGAAAGCAAAAAAAAATTATCCGCACGGCATTAATATTTATTGAAGATAATCCCCAATATGAAGATTTTCAATTTCGTTTTGACGTTATAGCTATTGCTGTTAAAAAAAATAGTAGAAAATTACTTCATTTAAAAGATGCATTTTCTCCCGCCGATATCGACATTTATTCTAATTGAGTTTTATCAAAATTATCACCTAAATATTTTTCCCAATTAACAATTGATGCTTCAAAATCATCATTATCGGAATATATCAATTGATAATTGCCATTATTTTGGAGATCAAGAAAAATATAGGTTCGATTCATTTTTTGTCTGTACTTCCAGATTTGATATTCTTTTTGAGTATATTTAGTTTTCAAATCGGTTCGTTCTTTATCTATAGACTCCGGAATTCCGTTTCTTATCAAAATCCTTCCGCGGTCAGTTAACCAACCTTTTTTAAAACCGGTATAATTTTTATTTGCATAATTAATTCTCTGCCTAACTACATTCTCAAAATTCTTCTCAGAATTTTCTTGAGAATTTATCATATTCCAAAATTTATTAATATAATTAATCTTACCTTTTTCATCTAATGTTTTCCAAATTTTTTTATTTTTAGGTGAAATGAAATATGTAATCAATTTGAAATCATCTTTAATATTTTTAAAAAACCTAATCGCTCCGTCATTTGCACCTTTAACTATAAAGTAACTTTGATAAGTGCTTTTTTTAGATTGCAAAACAGCCGTAACATCAAAATTTATTTTGTAATAACCGGTAGTATATTTATCTAACGAAAATTTTATTATCTTTGGAACAGCAAATTCATTGGATGGCACAATTTGCATATTTGAATCAACCAAACTGTCATTTTTTGTAATATTTATTTGAACATTATATTGATCTGTTTGATTAGAATTATTATAAAGCTCAAAATATGTTACGATAGAATCGTTAATTCCTTTACTATATATATGGGAAGGATTGATAAAAAACATCTTATTCCCACGTTTAAGATATTTATTACCTTTTAAACTATCCACAATAGTTTTCGTTGAGAATTCCACATCACTCATCAACATGTCAGAGTCAAAAGGCGTTAAGGATTTTTCAAATTTGGTAGTTGTTTTATTGGCAATATCGGTAAAAATCAATCTAAGGTTATATTTTGAATTTGCTAAAGAGAATTGTAGTTTATCTAAAAAATACTTATCCCCGGATTTTGTTTCTTGAAAATTTCTCGCTCCGATTTTATCAACAAAATGATCTTGATATTTAATTTGTTTATCTTGTTCCAAATAAAGATCTACTTTAACTTGTCCCAAAAAATTGTTTTTACTCTTTGAAAAATTTATTGATTTATTCGGGATTTGATAAATAATCTCAAATTTTGTTTTACCATTACTCATTAGAAACTTATTAACCTTCGCAAAAACATTAAGTTTTGTGCCGGACAACCCCACAAACATAGTCAAAAAGGTTAAAATAACGATTACCTTATTCTTCATTCCACTTATCCTCCAATTCATAATTTCCATACCCTCTGAAATCATAAAACACAAAAATTTTGTCAATCTTATAATATTTCCAAATAATGTTCGCCTTCTTTTTAAGCGGATAATTATTATTATATACTTCGTCAGGTTTACCATATTTAACATATATTTTGCCTCTATCTGTCCTCCAACCGGGCAAATAACCCCGAACAGTAAAGTTTTCATCAGCATAAATTATTCTTTGATAAAAAATTTTCTGAAATTGATTTTCCCCATATTCAGAATTTGGATTATTTAAATTCCAAAATTTACTAATCTCTGTTTGCAGCTGAAGTTTTGGCACTGATTTTAAATATTTAAAATCACTATTTTTAATTATTAATGAAAGCTGCTTTAATTGCTCTTTTACACTATAAGTAAATTGGAATCTTTTAGTAAATGTAAAAAAATCTAAATCTTGATAAAATAAGTTATCTCCAAAAATCATTTTAAGCCCTGTTTTTTTATATTTATCATTTGGCAAATTCATCTCAAACTCATTATCATTAATGTTGAAATTTCGGGATTTTTTATCGCTATATTCAAACCTTATTTTCTTTATGATTTTCTTATTAAAAGAACCAACCACCCTTAGAGAATCATAATCATTTTTTTTCATAATAGGAATTGTTGGAGCAATTAAAGTCCCGTTTTCATAAGCAAAAAGATAAACGTTATTAATTTCTTCGGATGTTCTTGGAACAGAAACAATTTCCTTATATTCAGATTTTATATCTTCTCGTTTGTTGTAAATCCGTACCGTAAATCTATAATATCCTGCTTTAAGATTTGGTGCTAAAAAAATCGGAATATTGGCATTTTCATTTATTCTATTTGGAATTCGGAATTTTAATGTTTTAGACACTTCATAAATGGGTTTTGTTTTATTTCTAAAAATTTTAACGTTAATTTCCGAATCAATCTCCAGCATTTTTTGATTATCATTATTTTTGGAAAAATCACGCTCAGGAATTATTATTAAAACTTGATGGGAATTTTTATTTTTTTCAGCAAAAATATCCAAAGAAAAAATATTAGTATAAATACATATTATGAAAAATACAATCGTAATTTTAACAAATTCCATCATATAAATAATCCCGAAGAAAATACTTTCCAAAGTCGGATTGATTTCATTTTAACTCCTTTAAATTATGATTAATTCCCCCTAAAATTATGTCAAACAAATATTTTTTTTTCACAAAAAACCACGAACGGACTTAAATATAGTCACATTCGTGGTCAATTTTTAAAACCGAATTATTTTACAGTCTTAGAAAATTCGATGATATGTTTTTTCATATCATTGAGAAACTCTTTATTACTTTTTTTACGATACTCTGATGTAGTTGAAGATATTGCCATAGAAAACAACTTTGTGCCTGTTTTGTAATTATCAGCTTCAATACCTAAAATATTTTCAGTATTATCGTTTGGCAACCAATCTGCTTTCATAACGTAACTTCTAGCACTTACTTCAAGGTCAGTTTCTTTGTCAACAATATCGCCATTTACATAATCATAAGATTCTCCGGTGAAAATTTGCATCATTGGATCACCGGTCAAAGTCCAAGAAATAGTATTATCAACGGAAAAATCTATATTTTCCGGCCAATCGACATTTATTGCACCCGGTATTTTCATTTCTACAATTTCTACATCTTTACTGCCATTGATAGTTACTTCAAACGAATATGTTTCACCACCTGTAAAATCATAATCCGTATTTCCCAAAAAACCTCCGTAATTTTGAATTTCAACATCTTCATTATTAATTTTTAATTCTAACGTATCAATGATAACTTTTTCGCCGTAAAACATTATCGAATAACCATCTTTGTACTCAGTATTTTTTACAATTCCCATATAATAGGAATAGTCAGCAGGATTAACCCCGCTTGGACCATTGTTGTTATTATCTGATGATGATTTTGAGCAACCGAAAGAAAACACTGAAATAATTGAAATAAGCAAAAACATTCCAAGCATTTTTTTCTTTGAAAACCTTAAATTACTAATAAAACTAATCATTTTTAAACTCCTTTTTTGTTTGTATTAAATGAATCATATTCATCTAAATGATATAAATTCACAAAATAGGATACTTAGTTAACTTGTAAAGGTTTTTTTCAAAATCAATTTTTAACTATTAAATTACTCGGGAGGAAAGAGATCTTTTTCGTATAAATCTTATCCTATAAAAAAATAAACAAGATTTACTTTCCCTACCATATTATATCAAATATTTTAAATTATTTTAATTTCAAATAAATATACTTAAAACGCTAAGAAACTACTCAATCGTCAATCTGATTTTAGGTTTTTCATTAAGATTTTCCATTAAAAATGAATACATTGTTTTATCCGGAAATATTTCCAACTCCCTTGGTTCCAAAATCATATTATTAAATTGCTCACTCTGTACAATAAATTTTAACTTGAAATTACCATAATGTTCTTTAGCTAAATCAACCAATTTCTTACCTAATTTTTTATCTAATTTTTTCCCATCTATTGTACAACTAATTTCTCCGGAAAGTTTTGTCCTCAATCTTGAAATTTCATAAATCATTCCCGGACGAATATTCAAACGATTATCATCATAAAAATCAGAGTTATTTTGGGAACCAATTATCATATATGATTGTCCTTCCGAAAGAAAAGAATATTTTGCACAATCTTTACCAAAAATCGCAATATCAAATCTCCCGGTCAAATCTTCAAATTTTAATCGCAATATTTCTTTACCTTTTTTGGTTAGTCCTAAATGTTTCTCTTGTAAAAATGCGATGATAATTATCTTCTTAGGAATTTCAGCATCTCTCGCTACTTCTTCAACCGTAATGTTAGTAAATAATTCAATATAAGAAGAATACTTTGAAAGCGGATGTCCGGTTATATAGAAACCCAAAACAGATTTTTCTTTTTCCAATTTTTCCATTAAATTCCAATCCGGAATATCCGGAAGTTTAGGAGTTATACTATTTTTAGTATCATCTTCGGGAATTAAATCGAAAAGCAACAATTGCCCCTTAGATTCTTCTTTTTGTCGCTGACTTGCATATTCCATTATTTCAGGAAGAGCGGCATATTTTTGAGCTCGATTACCTTCTAAAGTATCAAATCCGCCCGCAAAAATCAAACTTTCAAGTACGGCTTTATTCACAACCATTGTATCTGAGCGATTGCAAAAATCTAAGAAATCTTTATATTTTCCGTTTTTGTTTCGTTCATTAACAATTGATTCAATCGCAGCGGTTCCAACATTTTTTATTCCTCTAAATCCAAAAAGTATTTTTTTATCTACAATTGTAAATTCGCTTAAAGATTCATTAATATCAGCCGGAAGAACATCAATATTCATTTCTTTGATTGTATTAATAAAATACGGAATCTTTTCAGGTTTATCTTCCAAACTCAAAACGGCTGCCATAAATTCTATTGGGTAATGAGCTTTCAAATAAGCTGTTTGATATGCAACAAAAGCATAACAAGTAGCATGACTTTTATTAAAAGCATATTTTGCAAATTCTTCCCAACCTAACCAAATTTTTTCAATTACTTCATCGGAAACACCATTTTTTTTACTGCCGGCTACAAATTTGGCTTTTAATTTCTGCATCAAAGCAACTTTCTTTTTACCCATCGCTTTTCGTAAAGTATCAGCTTCAGCTCCTGTCATTCCTCCCATTTCTTGAGAAATTCTCATCACCTGTTCTTGATAAACTGTTACTCCATAAGTTTCTTCTAATGAATTTTTCACAAGAGGATGGTCATAAACAATTTCCTCTTCCCCACGTTTTCGTTTAATAAAAGTATCTATAAATGCCATCGGACCCGGACGATAAAGAGCAACCATCGCAATCAAATCCTCAAAAACATTAGGTTGAAGTGCAACCATATTTTTCTTCATTCCGGGAGATTCAAATTGGAAAACCGCATCTGTATCGCCTTTACAAAATAACTCAAAAGTAGCTTTATCATTCAAATCAACATTGGCAATATCAACATCTATATTAAGCGTTCGTTTTATTATTTCCAAAGCTTTTCTAATCAAAGTAAGAGTTCTCAATCCCAAAAAATCCATCTTCAGCATTTTCAAATCATCCAGCCATTTACCTTCATACTGAACTATTACTTGCGGAGTTTTGTTTTTTTGACGCGAAACCGCCAAAGGAACAAAATCACTTAAATCTCCAGGGCCAATAACTACTCCGGCAGCATGAATTCCGGTTTGACGCACCAATCCTTCTAAAACTCGAGCGTATTGCAAAGTCTTTCGATGAATTTCAGATTGATTCATATAAGCTTTAAAATCAGGTGAATCCTGAAGTGCCGAGTCAACAGTCATTTTAGGAGCATCTCCCATCAATTTGGTAATTTTATTTGATTCGGATGGGCTAATTTCCATAACTCGGGCAACATCTTTAATCACAGATTTTGCACCCAAAGTCCCAAAAGTTACAATTTGCGTTACACTTTTTGCGCCATATTTTTTCACCACGTATTCAATTATTTTACCGCGTCTTTCCGCACCAAAATCAATATCAATATCCGGCATTCCTATTCTTTCAGGATTTAAAAATCGCTCAAAAAACAGATGATATTTCAAAGGCTCAATTTGAGTTATTCCTAATAAATATGAAACAATACTGCCGGCAGCAGATCCTCTGCCTGGTCCAACCGGAACATCCATTTCTCTGGCTGCATCAATAAAATCTTTCACCACCAAGAAGTATTCATTGAATCCCATTTCGTTAATCACCGACAATTCATAATCGATTCTTTCTTTAATCTCGTCTGTCCATTTACCATATTTTGGTTCGACAGCATCATAACAAAGGTCATGAAGATATATTCCGGAATCCCCGTTATATTTTTCAGGAATATCTATTTTTGGAAGAATATAATCTTTATATTCAATTTTTAAGTCAATTTCATTAGCAATTTTAACCGTATTTTCATAAGCTTCATCCAACCCCGGAAACAATTTTCTCATTTCATTTTCAGATTTAAAATACAATTGATCGGTTCCGTATCGCATTCTATTTTCATCATAATAAGTTTTGCCGGTCTGAATACACAATAAAACATCGTGAGCTTCCGCATCAGATTTCCTAAGATAATGACAATCATTAGTTACTACGAGTGGAGTATTTGTTTGCTTTGCCAGTTCAATAATTTTTGGAGCGACAATTTTTTCTTTATCTAAACCATGATCCTGCAATTCGAGATAAAATCCATCTTTAAAAATATCTTTATATTCGTTCAAAGTAGTAATTATTTTATTATTTTCACCATTAAGAATTAGCTGAGGTATTTCACCTTGAACACAAGCAGAAAGAGCAATTAAACCTTCTGAATATTTTCGTAAATTACTTTTCGTCATTCTGGGTTTATGATAAAATCCATCAATAAAAGACATCGAAGTCAACTTCATAAGATTTTTATAACCTTGCTGATTTTTTGCTAATAAGACAAGATGAAATCTTTTCTCTTTAGGATTTTTAGGATCGGAATATTCGCTATTTACCACGTAAGCTTCCAATCCAATTATTGGTTTTATACCTTTTTTAACTGCTGCTTGATAAAATTCAAAAGCACCAAACATATTTCCGTGATCAGTCATCGCAACCGAACTCATTCCCATTTCAATTGCTAAATCCAACATTTTGTCAATGCGACAAGCACCATCTAAAAGACTATACTGTGTATGATTATGAAGATGAACAAAAGACATTATTACCTTCTTTATTTTTTTATTTTTTTATATTCTGAAGATTAATAATCAGTTTTTGTTGTCAAAGAAATAATTTTGAATGTATAAAATAAGAATAAAATACCGGAAACAGATTCCCCCCGATACTCAATAATCGGGAAAATGATAAACGGACGATTGTCATTCCTGTGAAAAAAAATGTTTGTCATTCCTGTGAAAAAAAGTGATTGTTATTCCCGTGAAAACGGGAATCTATTATTTTGTTCGGGAGAATAACAACTGACAGGAAGACAAAAAAGATAAGATTTAACCACTGATAACACAGATAAACACGAACGGAGTTGTAGCTCAAGCAGCTTGCTTGAGGTATTTTTCCGATTGTACGAATTTGGAGAAAGATGATAACCGGATGATTGTCATTCCTGTGAAAAAAAGTGATTGTCATTCCCGTGAAAACGGGAATCTATTGTTTTGTTCGGGAGAATAACAACTGACAGGAAGACAAAAAAGAAAGAATTTAGCCACTGATAACACAGATAAACACTGAAAAGAAAGATCCCCCCAT
>JAMOQM010000137.1 GCA_027064005.1 Candidatus Cloacimonadota bacterium
TCCAAAGAATTGGAACACACAGAATTCTTGTTCAATTACCGGGATTAAAAGATTTTGGTAGAGCAAAAGGTATTTTAGGTAAAACAGCTCTTTTGGAATTCAAATTAGTTGCTAGTAATGACCAAACTAAAAGAACATTAAGCAAGTTGGATAAATATTTTGAATCTAATATTAATAAATATCCTGAATTAAAGAAATTCGCAGGTTCCGGTGAAGCTGATGTTGATATTCTCGGTAACGCTAAATCTGATTCTGCAAAAACAACAGATTATTCACACGTTTTTACAGATTTAACAAGTGGTATGATGGTTGATGCAGAATATGTAGAACTTGTACAATCTTTATTAAAAGATCAAAACGTTAAAAAAGCTATTCCTTCAGGTCTTCAAGTTTCTTTAGGAAGAGAAGATAAAAATTCTACGGATAAATCTCGTGCTCTTTATGTATTACTTTCACACGCAGAGCTTACAGGTAAATATTTAAAAGATGCCAAAGTTAATATCGGTCATGGTTATGATCCTAAAACTTCAGGTAAAGCGTATATTTCTTTAGATTTTAACAAAAAAGGTGCCAAACTTTTTGCAAACGTAACCGGAACAAATATAAAAAAACGTCTTGCTATTGTACTTGATGGCATTGTTTATATGGCTCCAACAATTCAAGATAAAATTAGAAACGGACAAGCAATTATTACCGGTTTAGGAACTATTGCAGATGCTTCTGATCTTGTAATTATTTTGAAAGCCGGAAATCTTCCTGCTCCTGTTACTGTTATGGAAGAAAGAGCTGTTGGTCCTACTTTAGGCTCTGATAGTATTCAAGCAGGCTTAAAATCAGGTCTTATCGGTTTACTTTTAGTTGCCATTTTTATGCTGGTTTATTATGGATTGTCAGGAATTATTGCAGATTTCGGTTTGTTGGTAAATATGGGTTTTATTATGGCAATGCTTACTTTATTGAACGGTACTTTAACAATGCCGGGTATTGCTGGTATGATTCTAACAATTGGTATGTCTGTTGATGCGAATGTTCTAATCTTTGAAAGAATTAGAGAAGAATTGAGAGTTGGTAAAACAGTAAGATCTGCAGTAGATGCCGGTTTTAATAGAGCATTTGTAACGATTTTAGATGCGAATATTACAACATTAATTACGGCATTAGTTTTATATCAATTCGGAACAGGTCCTATTAGAGGATTTGCCGTAACTTTATCAATTGGTATTGTTGGCTCAATGTTCAGTGCGATTGTTTTATCACGAGCAATTTTTGAAGCTTTTATCACTAATAAAAATCGCAACAAATTGAGTATTTAGGAGGCATCATGAGATTTTTTGGAAAAACAAGCATAGATTTCTCTGCAAAACGTAGAATAGCATTTATAATTTCAGGATTGGTTATTTTAGCCGGGATAGTTTCTTTAGTTATAAACGGCGGACCTAAATACGGTATTGATTTTAAAGGTGGTTTGGTTACGGAATTAAACTTAACTCCCTCAAATAGTTCTTTACCGGAATTAGATGCTCAACAATTGAGAGAAGGTTTAGCTAAAGACGGAATTAAAAATATCGAAATTCAAAACATTACGGAAAACGGTAAGAAATATTTTGTTATCAAAGCTGAAAAAAGCAAAGATTTAGCTGATAAAATTATTGCTTCAGTTAAAAAAGAATTCCCAAAATATGTTAATAAAAATATGATTAGACGCCAAGATTCTGTTGGTCCTAAAATAGGTAAAGAATTACGCGGTAAAGCTGTTTTAGCGATTTTCTATTCTTTATTGGGAATCATTATTTATATTTGGTGGAGATTTGAATTTACATTTGGTATTGCTGCTGTTATTGCACTTTTCCATGATGTAATGATAACAATCGGAATTTTTTCTATTTTCGGAAAAGAAATTAACCTCACTATCGTTGCGGCTTTATTGACAATTGTCGGTTATTCGCTCAATGATACAATTGTGGTTTTTGATAGAATTAGAGAAGATTTAAGATTTTATAGAAAAGAAACTTATGAAAGTATAATTAATCACAGTATTAATGAAACTTTGAGTCGTACAATTATTACGTCTTTAACAACTTTCTTAGTAGTATTTGTTTTATTCATTTCCGGTGGAACTGTTATCCATAACTTTGCCTTTGCCTTGATGGTTGGTGTTATTGTCGGAACATATTCCTCGATATTTATTGCTAGTCCAATTCTTGTAGAATATTTCTTGAGAAAAGGTGATAAAAAACGAGTTAAAAAATTATAATACAAATTAGATTAAAAAGGGCTGTTAATTCAGCCTTTTTTTTATGAGGAAAAAATGAATTATAAACAATTTATAGAAATTAAGAATAATGCAATTTTAGAGTCATATAAAAAAGATATAAAAACTTTGCAAACTATAAAAGACCGCTTAAATGGCAATTCCGCAAAATTAGCAAAATATTTTTTAAATTTGATTTCTAAAATCCAATATTTTGAAAAGTTGAACAATGATTTTGAAAAAAGAGCGATTGATAAACATTCATTAAAAGATTTACAGCAAATTAATGCTGAAATAGATTCAGAAATTTCTCAGGAAAATTATCCGAATTCTTTTGCTAATCCTAAATTTTGCAGTGATAATTTGGATCAGGAATTTGGTGCTTTATATGCCTTTTATTATACAAGTATTTTAAATCTAAAAAAAGTTGTTTTCACTAAAAAGCTATATATTGTCAGTAAAAAAGTGCGTAATCTTATCAAAGTAATTGAAGCTTGGGAAAAAGGAAATGATGACTTTCGAGATTTAATGACTGAAGTTGCCAAAGATCAGTCTGTTGAAGAACAGGTTACATCATTAAAATTAAGTTACGATCCTGATTTAGATTTGAACTATGAAATTGTAGTTAATTCGGATTTGAACAATTTAGCCTACCTTTACAAATACGGAGTAAATGTTTCTGATAATGAACTGAAAATTGCGGAATTTCTTCAAAATTATGATGAGAAAAAAATTGATGAATTAAGCAATTCAATAATGAAAAGTTATATTCGCGGAATTGTTAATGCTAATAAAAGTATGGATGTTAGAAAAAATATTATGTTCATTTATAATGTTGGCCAAGAAAGAATAGTGCGAAGCATTGTTAAAAAGATGGAAGAATCCGGTTTTAGACCTCTGCTTTCACGAGTCGATTCTACAGCTGTAAATAAACAATTTGATTTTGATCATAAATTTGATAATGCTTTTTATTTAGATGAAAAATATCTGGAAGATCATATTGCCACATTTGAAAAAGCAAGTGCAGCAGTTTCCGATTTATTGGAATTATATTCCGGAGTTTTGTATATCGAAAAATTTGGTGAAAGTAATTTTAGCCCTGAAACAAACGAGAAAGCAGCGAAATTAAATGCTGAACAAAGAAAATTGTCTCAACAATTAAGAATGCGTCAAACTCAAATTATTGAAAAATATCGTCCAAGAAGCGAAACGACTTTCTGTATTGTTGCTTTTCCTGTTCCGGAAATAGGAGAGAAATTTAATGAGATTTTTGCAGACACTGTAGAAATAAATATGCTCGATACTGATTATTATGAAAAAATTCAGCAAAATTTGGTTGATGTTTTAGACAAAGCTGATTACGTTGAAGTAATTGGTAAAGGTGATAATAAAACCAATGTTAAAGTAAAAATGCCTAAGTTGGAAAATCCGAAAAATCAAACAAACTTTTTTAATTGCGGGGCAGATGTGAATATTCCGGTTGGAGAAGTTTTTACTTCACCACAATTGACCGGAACAAATGGATTGTTGCACGTTAAAACTGCTTTTCTAAACGGTCTTGAATTTAAAAATCTTGAGATTGAATTTGAAAACGGTTTTGTGAAAAACTACAATTGTACCAATTTTGATAAAGAAGAAGAGAATAAAAAATATATTAAAGATAACCTTCTCTTTCCTCATGAAACTTTACCGCTGGGAGAATTTGCGATAGGTACAAATACGAAAGCTTATAAAATGGCTAAAAAATATGATATTCTGCCATTATTACCAATTTTGATTGTGGAAAAAATGGGACCGCATTTTGCGATTGGTGATACTTGTTATACTTGGGAAGAAGACGAAATAATGAGAAATCCCATCGATAATAAAGAAATTGTCGCTAAAGATAATGAAAAGTCAATTTTGCGTAAAACAGATATTAGTCAGGCTTACACAAATTGTCATACAGATATTACTTTACCTTATGAAAGTTTAGAAAGGATTACAATTGTAACGTATGATAACGAGCGAATTGATGCAATAAAAGACGGCAGATTTGTTGTTGAAGGAACTGAAGATTTGAATATACCTTTGATAGAAATGGATGGATGGAGTTAATTCTCCGTCCTTTTTTAATATGAAAAAAATATTTATAATTGTGGTATTGGTAATTTTTGGTGAATTATTTTCCAATGTAAATGTTCACTTTAAAAACACGAAGATTAATTCTAAAATTGTTACTAAGAAATTTGATAAGATTGACTATTTTAATATTTATGAATTGAATAAAGTCTTTCATGCTCATATTATGGAAGAATTTCTTGACCAAAGAATTAATATAAATCTCTATAATCACCAATTTATTATTTTGATGAATTCTTCACTGCTATTAGCCAATGACAAAATTTACAATTTTAAATATCCTATGAAATTTACCGATGGGAAGTATTATCTTCCTACAGAATTTTTTAAAGAATTAAATTATCTTTTGGATTCCAAGATTTTTGCCTATAAAAACAAAAAAATCAAAGCAAAATTTCCTTATGACAATTCTATTAAGACAATTGTTATTGACCCCGGACATGGCGGAAAAGATCCGGGAGCTTTAGGATATAGAAGGACAAGAGAGAAAGATATTGCTCTTATTCTTGCTAAAAAAGTGAAGAAAATTATGAAGAAAGAATTACCCGATGTTACAATTCTGCTGACACGTTCAACAGATAAATTTGTCTCTCTTCAATCTCGTACTAAATTTGCCAATTCCAAACATGCAGATTTATTTGTTTCTATCCACTGTAATGCTTCTAAATCCAGGAAAGCAACCGGTACGGAAGTTTATTTTCTATCGACAGCTAAAACTACAGAAGCCAGAGCGGTAGAATCTTTGGAGAACTCGGTTGTGTTTAAATATGAAGGTGGTAAGAAAGCTCAGAAAAATTATGACAATCTTGCTTTTATTTTGATGGATATGGCTCAAAATGAACAATTAGAAGAAAGTAGCCAATTAGCAATGATTCTTCAAAAAAGTATTTCTAAAAAATGTAGAAATCATAGTCGTGGTGTAAAACAAGCGGGATTCTATGTTTTAAAAGGAGCATATATGCCGGCGGTTTTGATAGAAACAGGCTTTATCTCAAATCCTAAAGAAGAAAAAAAATTGAATAATCCACAATATCAAGATAAAATGGCTGCTTCAATTGTGAGTGGAATCAAAAATTTTAAATATCTTTACGACGGATTTTTCAAATAATTCTTTTAGTTTAAAAGCTGAGATTATCTATCTAAAATACTCTGTATTTGAGATACAATCATTTCAATTCCAATTCTATTTCGTCCACCTTCAGGAATAATTACATCCGCAAACTTTTTGCTCGGTTCTACAAATTCAATATGCATCGGTCTAACTGTTTGACGATATTGCGAAATTACAGATTCCAAAGTTCTGCCTCTTTCCTTAATATCTCTCTCAATTCTCCGTAAAATTCTAATATCTGCAGTTGTATCAACAAAAATCTTAATATTCATTAAATCACGAAGTTCTTTATTCTCAAAAATTAAAATACCTTCAACAATTATTATCTTAGATGGATTTTTCTTAATTGTTCCTTCAGAACGACAATGATTTTTAAAATCATAAATTGGCATTGGGATTGGTTGATATGATTTTAAAGCTTTAATATGACTAATTAGTAAATCATTATCTAAAGAATTAGGATGATCAAAATTGATTTCTTTTCGCTCTTCTTTAGTCAAATGATTAAAATTTCTATAATAAGCATCTTGCGATAAAATGGTAATTCGTTCACCAATTTCATCTCCAATCGCTTTTGTAATCGTTGTCTTTCCGGAACCGGTGCCTCCGGCAATTCCAATAACTATTGTTCCTTTCATTTATACCTCTTATATGATTTTTACAAAGATTATTTTTTGCATAAATTATTCAAGGAAAAAATATTGGAAGGGAGGGAAAAGTAATATAATTTGCCAAGTTGCTGAAGTTTATAAGATAAATCA
>JAMOQM010000138.1 GCA_027064005.1 Candidatus Cloacimonadota bacterium
TGATCCAAAGGTGTTGTCGCTTTATCGTTAAAATTAGTAACTTCCAGAAGATAATATTCCGGATAGATTTCAGAAACTTCTTCAACATTAAAAGCCTTTTTTTGCTTTTCCGAAAGCTTTAATTCCGCTTTATTATGAATTCCTATAAATCTGGTTTTTCCATAATAAACATAATCTTCTCCATCTCCAAGTGAAAAATAGAGGATGTTAATAGAAATAATTTTAGAAACTTTTGAATAAGGATCCGTTTCTTTCATATGTTCGGTAATTGCTTTGGAAGTACCATAAAGGATTCTTTGCAAAAAATCGAATTGCCTTTCAAATTGGATTTCAATGATAATGATTTTCTTTTTACTATCCATCACTTTTAAATCAACTCGGTTAAATCTATCTTCAAACGTTTCTTTATTTGCTTCGCTTTCTAAAATTTGGAGAATGTGAATATCGTCGTTTAATAACTCGGATAAAAAACCTTCCAATATCCCGAAATTAGCTTTACTTCTTAAAAGCTTTTTCATTGCCCAATCAAAACTAACTAATTTTCTCATTTTTCCTCCAATCCATTTTGAATACAATCTAATAGAAAATAATAAAAGGCAAAAAGTTTTTACTATCAAATATTATTAATTATAAATATCAATTTATATTCTCTTAAAGATTAAACATCTGTGGTAATAATTCATCAAGATTAGTTTCAATTGTTTTAGAATCATTTCCATAATAAATTTTTATATGCGGACTAAATTCCGCCAAAACTTGACGACAAGCTCCACAAGGTGAAAAAAAAATTTCACTGTCGCAATAAATTGCAATTTCTTCAAATTCCCTAAACCCTTCGGAAACAGCCTTAAAAACAGCAATTCTTTCTGCACACATCGACAAGCCATAAGAAGAATTTTCAACATTTGAGGCAGTAAAAATCTCGCCTGATTTTGTTTTCAGAGCAGCTCCGACCTTGAATTTTGAGTAAGGCGAGTATGAATTTTTGGAAGCTTCTTTAGCTTTTTCCATAATTATTTTTTTCATAAATAAACTCCTGTTTTAGTAATGATATTTTTTATTGTTAATTATTGTAAATGCTCGATAAATTTGTTCGATAAGCAAAAATCTTATCATTTGATGGGTAAATGTAAACTTTGAAAAACTCAAAAGCAGATTTGCGGAATTTCTTATCTCGGAATCTAAACCATAAACTCCACCAATAATAAACACGATATTTTTGCCTAATAAATTATCAAAGTAAGAAGAAAATTCTACAGACGAAAATTGTTTTCCTCTTTCATCCAACGCAATAACAAAATCATCTTTATGAAGATGTTTAGCTATTATTTCCGCTTCTTTCTTTTTTACAATTTCTATAGAATTTGATTTTGTCAATTTCACATCGGGGAGTTCCAGAATTTCCAAATTATAAAATTTAGGGATTCTTTTCAGATATTCACTTATCCCGAGTTGGACATATTCTTTTTTGGACTTTCCCAAACATATTACGGTAATTTTCATAAAACTACCTTAGAAATAATAAGATGTGAATCTTGCTTTGCCGTAAAAATAAGACTAAATTTGGGTTCATTATAAATCACAAAAGAGTCATTTTCTTCCAACAAAATATTATCTTTAGAAATTTCAAGTTTCCCATCATAAAGATAAAAATGATAGATTTTATTTTTAGATAAATTATCAATTTTAAAAAGCTGAGATTTATTTTTAAGTAAACGAATATGTTCTAAATCTCCCGTACAATCCGAAGTGGTCATCAAATTAAAATCTTTTGCTTTACCAAAACTAATAGTTTCCCAATCACCGGAAAATGAATCTTTAGAAAATTGATTTAATACACACTGATGATGATTTTTATGTTCTAATTTCAAATGACCTTCCAAAAGCATAATTTTACGAGAAATATTTGGAAGTTTAGTAAAAACAGATTTTTCCGTTTCAATTTTGGCAGAACTAATTCTAAATAAAAAATCTCTCTTAGAATAGCTTGAATCTTCAGGGAAAATGTACAATTCAGTAGTAGTTCCACCTGACCATTTAGCTGTTTTATAAGATTTTTCCGTAATTTTTCTAAACATTTATTTATCAGCCTATTTTTATTTTTTTATCGGTTGTTATTTTTACATTTCCGGAAAATTCTATTTTGCTTTCACAATAAAAATCTCCGTTAATTTCAAGAGATTTTGCATTAATCAATGACGGTATTTGCTTAATTCTTTCTTGTAATTGTTCAATCGTTTTAAAATATTTTTGATCAAGAGAAACAACCGGTGGAGTTGCAAGTTTAGGATCCAAAGTAATCCTAAAATCTTCAGTTAAAATATAAGCATCCGACCAAATTGATAAAATATCGTTAGTTTTTTTCACAGGAGCAAATCTAATTCTGGGAACAACAATTGCCTTAGCTTTTGTAAATTTACTAATCGCAGCTCCCATTGCCGTTTCCAATTGAAAAACTTTTACACCGTCAACTTCTTTAGGATTCAAAATAATCGGCAAATCAAAAATGTTATTTTGTTTAGTCATTTCATCTCTTAAACTTTTTAGATTTATCCATAAATTATTAGTATTAAAAAACTTAAACTTATTTATATCCTGAAAATCATCAATTTCATCATCGGGGCATTGAGCTGATTCCCTCAAAATTAATCTGCCGTCTTTTGTTTGAGCCAAATGACCGCCTTTTTTATCCGACTCGGTTCTTTGGCAAACTTCCATCATAAAAGGTATCTTTTCTTCAGCAAAATAAGTGAGAATTTTAAGATCGGCAACCGCACCCAAATTATCGGAATTGGAAAGAAAAAGATATTCGTAACCTTGGGAAATCAATTTATCTAAAATCCCGGTTATTTCTAAAGATTGGTAAATATCACCGTGTCCGGGCGGATTCCAATTAAGATTATCATCTTCCAGATTCAAAGGAGAAAAATCGTCTCGTTTTATTTTTGGATATTTATTTTGAATAAATTCCAGAGGCAGATTTTTATTTTCGATTTCAGGATATTTCTTGAGAAAATTCAAAGTATCGGAACTGGTAGAAAAACTATTCATAAAAATAAGAGGAATCTCTGTTTTTGAAAATTCGCGTAAATGCAAAATCTGTTTACAAATAATATCTAAAAATGTTAAACCGTTTTTTATTTCAAGAAGAGATTTAGCTTTTTTCAAACCCATACTTGTTCCTAAACCACCATTCAATTTGACAACTGCCAATTTTTCATATAGTTTGGTTTTCTCTAAAATTAGATCTTCGAATTTTACTATTTTAGTTTCATTTGGAGCGTCAATTTCTTTGTTAGACAATTTCCCGCTTTCGCCGGCTATAATCTTTTCATAATAAAATTTAAAAGTGTCTTGAACTATTTTATGAATCGAATTCTGCTCAAACTTTTCCAAAAATTTATTAATATACGGCATAAATTCCTCCTAAATTTCTTTGGAACACTTTTTTTACTTTTTTTAAGAATGTCAAACAATGATTTAAAAAAAATATTTGACTTTTAAAGTACTGTATAAATGTTGTAAAAAAATATTCGGAGGATATAATGAAATATCGTATTTTGGCCATAAACCCAGGTTCAACTTCTACAAAAATAGCTGTTTATGATGACAAAGAAAACATCTTTACTAAAGTTTTAAGACACGATCCGGTTGAGTTAGACAAATTTGGTGGAATAATTGAACAATATGAATTTAGAAAACAATTGGTTATGGAAGCAATGGCAGAAAATAATGTTGATGCTAAAACATTAGAAGCTGTTGTTGGCAGAGGCGGTTTGGTTAAACCTGTATCCGGCGGAACTTATCAAGTAAATGAAAAAATGCTTTCCGATTTGAAAGACCCTACAATTTGGGGCAGAATTCACGCTTCGAATCTCGGTGCTTTTATCGCAGATTCAATAGGTAAAGATTTTAATATCCCTGCTTATATTGTTGATCCTGTTACTGTTGATGAATTTGAAGATTTAGCAAGAATTTCAGGAATCCCTCAAATTGAAAGGAAATCACTTTTTCACGCATTAAATATCAGATATTTAGCTCACCTTCAAGCTGAAAAAATGGGAAAAAATTTGGAAGAATCAAACTTTATCGCTGTTCATATGGGTGGCGGAATTACTGTTGCCGCAATTAAAAATGGAAAAGTTGTAGATGTTAATAATGCTTTATTGGGAATGGGACCATTTTCACCACAAAGAGCAGGTGCCTTGCCAATTGGAGATCTTTTGGATATGGCTTATTCCGGTGAATATACTAAAAAAGAATTAACTGCAATGTTAGCTAAAAATGCAGGTTGGATGGCTTATCTCGGTACTGATAGCGGAATCGAAGTATGTGACAGAATCAAAGCCGGAGATGAAAAAGCAAAATTAATTCACGATGCAATGTGTTATCAAGTTGCCAAAGAAATGGGTGCTTCAGCAGCTGTTTTAAACGGAAAAGTCGATGCTATAATTATGACCGGCGGATTAGTTTACGGAGATTTATTGGTTGATGAAATCAGAAAACGTACGGAATGGATTGCACCTATTAATCTATATCCGGGCGAAAAAGAAATGGAAGCTCTTTCTCAAGGCGGAGTTCGTGTTTTAAAAGGTGAAGAAAAAGCTCATCAATATTAATCTAAACATAACAAATAATTTAAAATCGGGGCTTGCAAAAGTCCCTTTTGATTTTTTAGGAGAAACTTATGGCGGAATTATTTAAACGTACAAAAAATTTAAAACTAAGTATAGGAAGATTTCTCGATATTATCAGTGATTCCGGTATTCTTTTCACAAAAGCTATCGAAGAATATTGTTCAGGTGATTTTGAAAAATTTCTCGAAAGAAAAAAGTTAATTTCAGAAAATGAAAGGCAAGTAGATGAAATAAGATTATCAATTGAAAAGGAAATGTATATCAACACTCTAATCCCTGATTCTCGGGGAGATGTTTTGGCTATTCTTGAAAATACCGATGATGTTATGGATGAAATGAAAAACACGCTTATTCATTTAGATATGGAACGCCCGGCAATTCCAATTGATTATAATGCTGATTTTACTGAATTATCCAAATCTACCATAGACACTTCAGAAGCTTTAATTCTCGCAATTCGAGCTTTTTTCTCTGAAATTTATTCTGTGGATAATTATATTCATAAAGTCCATCTTTATGAATCGGAAACAGATCATTTTTCAGATAGTTTGGTTAGGAAAATATTTGCTTCCGAACTTACTTTAGCCGGTAAACAACATCTTCGATATTTTGTAGAAAAGATAGAGAATATTTCCGATTTGGCGGAATCGGTAGTCGATAGAATTTCAATATATACTATTAAAAGAATGTTGTAGAGAATAATATGATTTTAATTTTATTATCAAGCGGTTTATTTTTGGGATGGTCTCTCGGAGCAAATGATGCGGCAAATATTTTCGGGACAGCAGTTTCTTCCAAAATGGTAAAATTCAAAATGGCTGCAATCATTGGCAGTATTTTCGTAATGCTGGGAGCTGTTATCGAAGGAAGCGGAGCATCACACACTCTTGGAAAATTAGGTTCGGTAAATGTTCTCGGTGGTGCGTTTACGGTTGCTTTGGCAGCAGCAATAACCGTTACATTTATGACAAAATTAAACCTCCCCGTATCAACATCTCAAGCCATTGTCGGAGCAATTATCGGCTGGAATCTTTTTTCTCAATCCATAACAAGTATTGATTCATTAAAAAAGATTGTTTTAACCTGGGTATTATGTCCTATACTTTCAGCAATTTTTTCTTTTTCCATATATCTTACGACAAGATTTATTCTCAGACGGATAAAGATTCATCTTTTCACCTTAGATTTCTTAACCAGATGGGGATTAATAATTATCGGTTCTTTCGGGGCTTATAGTTTAGGAGCGAATAACATTGCAAACGTAATGGGTGTGTTTGTCCCCGTATCACCATTTCAAGACATAAACTTTTACTTTTTTCATATTACAAATGTTCAAATATTATTCTTTTTAGGCTCATTGGCAATTTCTGTCGGAATTATAACTTATTCTCAGAGAGTAATGAAAACAGTGGGAAACGATTTGATGAAATTAACTCCAATTGCGTCATTAATAGTTGTCTTGGCAGAATCTTTAGTCTTATTTATTTTTGCTTCAAAAGGATTAAAAAGTTGGTTGACCTTTCATCATCTTCCGTCATTTCCATTAGTACCTGTTTCCAGTTCCCAAGCTGTAATCGGGGCTGTTTTGGGAATAGCATTGGTTCAAGGCGGTAAAAATTTCAAATTCTCATTATTAAGAAAAATATCCTTAGGATGGGTTTTCACGCCGATTATTGCAGCAATAATAACATTTGTATCACTATTTATCGTTCAAAACGTTTTTATGATTTCGGTATATCAAAAAAATAGTTTCAAATTTTCAAAGAATGTAATACAAGAAATTAGAAATGAAAATATCCATATTCCGAATAAGATTTACGGCAAAGAATTTCAAAATGAAACATCTCTTCACAAATTTATCACATCCAATAATATTCAAAATGAATCTAGAATAGAATATTTATCCAAATATGAACCAATTATTATGAAAAAAGAATATCTCAAAAATTCAAAAGTTTTGAATAAATTCAGTTCTAAAATCCCGGATAAAGGCATATATTTTGCATATCGATGGCAATTCCTAAAATTTATTAATAAATTTAGCTCTGACGATGTTTCCTCCAGCATTGATGAATTATATGGAAAATTGTATTATCTTAAAATTTTACCGTCTGAAGAAGTACATTAAAAAAGAGGTTTCCTTTTTAAGAAAACCTCTGTATTTTTTAGAGCAATTTAGATAGATTCCGAAATGTTGTTTCCAACTCCTCAACCTTATCGTTAGTTTCAAACTTACGCCGAATAAAAAAATTGATTTTATCGTCAATTTGTTGCGATGCTAATTCATCAACAAAAATTATTTCACATTGATTAAATGACAATTTTACCAATTGAAAAAACAGGTAATTTTGTTTTTCGTCATATTCTTCTCGGGATATCAAAATTATACTTTGAGGTCTAAGAAAGTTCAAAACATCTTGATACTTTTCACAATTAATTACCGTCCATTTATTTTCAATTGGAGTGTAATCAAATTTCCACGCTAAAATTTCCGCCATTTTACATCCTAATATTTAAAAATTGAACCGCCGGTAAATTCACGTAAAAGAGAATTTATAGGGACAATATTCAGATTAATATTCACAAAGTTAAGTAAAATATTTTTCAATCTTTCAGCTTCCATATACACATGAGATTTTTGCGGAATCCTCATCAGAAGCGGTAAAGCGATTGGTTTTAAAACACCCAATTCATAAGTCAACGCACTGTTAAAAATAATATCGGCATCTTCTTGGAACGGGAAAATATATTTTTCTTCACCTTCACGTATAGATGCCCAACGCATCAATGTTTCTTCCGCCGAATAACCTCTAAAATGAAAATCTCTCACAATTCTTCTTATTTTCCTGGTATCACTAGTTGGAATTCTATTGTGTTCATCAATATTTAATTGATTTAGAGCGGTTATATAAATCTTAATTTTTTGAGAATGTGGTATTTGTTTTGTTAACTGCTCATTAATTCCGTGAATTCCTTCCATAATAATAATTTGTTTTTCCTCCAATCTAACAAACTCATTACTGGATTCTCGAACACCTTTAATAAAATTATATCTTGGTAATTCAACCTCTTCCCCTGAAAGCATTGCTTGTAAATCATGATTTAACAAATCCAAATCCATAGCATAAATACTTTCAAAATCCAATTCTCCGTCCGGTTTGCGAGGTGTTTGAGTTCTTGGAAGGAAATAATTATCCATACTGACAACAATAGGTGAAATTTCATGAGCTTTCAATTGAATAGACAGTCTTTTAGCAAAAGTTGTTTTACCGGAAGAAGACGGTCCGGCAATTAACACTAATTTCGCTTCGGAATGGTCTTTAATATATTCTGCCATCTTAACAATTTTACTTTCCTGCAGCGCTTCTTCGGTTAAAATGAAATCAGTGATTCCGCCATATTCCACATATTCGTTTAATTCCGAAACATAATGAGATTTCAAAACATTTAGCCATTTATCATATTCTTGATGAACATTAAATAATTTTATTGGAAAAAGATGTTCCTCTTCAATCGCAAATTTTTGAAATTGCGGGAAACGTATTAACAGCCCCGTTTTTTTATGTTCAATTTTGAAATTCCGAATCAAACTGGTATTAAAGCCTAATTGCCTTATCCAGAGGTCATAATAATCACCACATTTATATATACAATTCGGTTTATCAAATTGATGTTTCAAGTTTTTAATGACATATTTTCGATGGAATTTCTCAAAGATAGAAACCAAATCGTTTACTCCGAGATTTTCTTTTTTGATGGGCAATGCCCTTTCGATAATAGCCCACATTGCCTTTTCCAAAACTTCCGCATCTTCTTCTGTAGCCTGATGTCCCCCGAATATTTCACAGAAAACTCCGTCACCAACCGAATGTTCAACAACCAATTTTATATTTTCCGGCATAACTTTATGAAATGCTTTCATTAGAATAAAAAGAGCGGTATCTTGATAAATTCTGAATCCTTCCAAACTTTCTATAGTAATCACGTCTAAAGTGCAATCTGTTTTTATTAAGGTCTCCGGTTCTGAAAAAATTTCATTTATTTTAAAAGCTAAAATAAGATTTTCTCGTAATGATTTGTCATCAGCCAATTCAGCAATAGTCATTTCATTGGCAATAGCAATCTTTTTAAGGTAGTGGCTATTTTTTTTCAAAGTAATTGTTAACATATTGACTCCTTGTTTTTTTTATAAATTTAAAAATTAAGATAAAGAAGTCAAGTATTTTGGGAAATTGAACCTAAAAAACAATATCTAAAAAAATATTTTGAGGACAGAAAAAACTTTGTCAGCTTGATAAGAAAAGAAATAAGAAATTTTAAAAGATAAATTATCTCATAAAAACCATCCCGCAAAAAAAATTATCTTGACTCAAAACACGGATAAAATAAATTAAATCTTGTCGTCGGGGCGTAGCGCAGTCCGGTTAGCGCACTGGTTTTGGGAACCAGGGGTCGGAGGTTCGAATCCTCTCGCCCCGACCATTTTCAAGAAATCTTCAATGGGCGTTTAGCTCAGTTGGGAGAGCTCCTGCCTTACAAGCAGGCGGTCGGGGGTTCAAGTCCCTCAACGCCCACCATTGATATTTCAAGAGATTTTTTACCGGCACATATTTAGTGGGCGTTTAGCTCAGTTGGGAGAGCTCCTGCCTTACAAGCAGGCGGTCGGGGGTTCAAGTCCCTCAACGCCCACCACTAAATACATTTTTATTCCATCAAATTTTTCTTTTTAATATTTAAATCGTATTTTCTCATTCAAATATTGCATTTTTTTTATTTTTTTTAGAATAATCATTAAAATGAAATCCAAGAAAACATATTGATTAACAATAAAGAAAACGAATTCAAAACATTACGGAATTTAAAGATTCACAATATACAACTTATCCACATAAAAAAATCATCAAATCAAGATAGTTTTGTTTTAGATTGCTTTTACTGTTTCAGAACAACTTTAAAATCAGAACATTTCTTAAATAGAAAATGGATTCGAATAGATAAGTCTGATTTAGCAATTGAAACAAAAAATCTATTGGAGTCTATTTTCGGGAAATATAAGAGTTATTATGAAAATATTTGACAGTTTTTGGCATAATTTTTTATTCACGAAAAATAATATCAAATAGGAGAAAAAAATGAGTAAAAAGTTAAAATTTACTCTATTAACTTTCATAGCATTTGCCTTTGTTGGTACATGCTTTGCTAATGAAACACAATCGATGAGCAAGCTGGATCAAGTAATTCAAGTTCAACAGTATTTTAGAGCAATTCACATTATGGCAATGTTGATGGTCGGTTTTGGTTTTTTAATGGTCTTTGTAAAAAAATATGGTAGAAGCACAATAACCGCAACTTATATGATGGTAGCAACCGCAATTCCATTATATTTAGCTTTAACCGGTTTATCGATTTTTAATATTCAGGAACCGGACATTAACAAAATTATTCTAGCGGAATTTTCAGCAGCAAGTTTATTAATAGCTTCCGGAGCTATTTTAGGAAGACTAAAAATATATCAATACATTGCTTTAGGCGTACTCTTTATTCCATTCTATGTTTTTAATGAATGGATTTTATTTTCCGGTGGACTTGGCTTGATTGGTGTTGGAAAAATGATAGATACCGGTGGTTCAATAGTAATTCACACATTTGGTGCCATTTTTGGATTAGGAGCAATTTTCTCTCTGACTAGTAAAAAAGGCTATAAAACTGAAATTGAATCAGATAGCACAAGCGACAGATTTTCCCTTTTAGGAAGTATGGTACTTTGGATTTTCTGGCCGAGTTTTTGTGCTGCTTTAGTTGCTCCCCCTGATTTAATAAGAACCGTTATCAACGTTATATTAGCACTTTCAGGATCTACTTTGGCAACATACTTTATGTCTGTGGCTTTGAGGAAAAAAGTTTCGCCTGCCGATATTGCCAATGCAACTTTAGCCGGAGGTGTTGCCATAGGCTCTACATGCGATTCCACAACTGCTCCAATTGCCTTTGTTATCGGAGCCTTAGCAGGAATGATTTCAACCTACGGATTTGCAATTCTTCAAGGTAAAATTCAAAAAGCCATTAAGAAAATAGATACTTGCGGAGTTCTTTATTTACACGGTTTACCCGGAATATTCGGTGGATTAGCTGCTTTGGTTGTTGTTAACGGGATAGATAAAAAAGCCCAACTTTCCGGTATTGCCATAACATTATTTATCGCTTTAGCTTCGGGACTACTTGTAGGAAAGATTATTTCATTCTTAGGAAAAAAGACTGGAATTTATACTGATTCCGATGAACTGATTATTGATTAATTTTAACAAAATTTTGAATTTAACTTATCGGGCAGATTAAATATTTGCCCCTTTTCTATAATAAGATAAACACAAAAAAGGAATATTAAAAAATGACTTTCAATGATAAAAAATATCAAGAATTTGAAAAAAATGTTGAAAAGGCAAAAAAACATAATAATGAGTTATTACTAAAATTTGAAAATTATCTTAAAAAAAAATCTCTGACAGCAAAAACAATTCACAAACATATTAGTAATATTGAATTTTTTGCAAACACCTATTTACTGTATTATGATGTAATCACTATAGAAAAGGGCATTTCTAATATTGGAAGCTTTTTAGGTTATTTTTTTATTGAAAAAACAATGTGGGCAAGTAAAACTACAATCTTAGAAAATATTACAAGTTTTAAGAAATTTTACACATTTTTAAATGAAATCGGAAAAATTACTGAAGAAGACTTGAATGAGATGAAAAATACAATCAAAGAAGAAAAAAACGACTGGATAAATAATTTAAATAAATGTCTTAATGGTGAAAGTTTATATGATGATTGGTTGTAAGTAAATTATTATATTTTTTTTATAATCAAAAAAATTGACTTTGATATTTAGGAATAATAATTGCAATTCAATTTAAAAGTTGATAAAATGTTGATATTAAATGTAAGAAAATAGAATAAAAAGTTAAATATAATTTCGTAAAAAAAAATCTTTTGATAACAAAAAGATATTTTTAGTAAACATCGTTAACCAGAGTATGACAATATTAAACTTCGATATCAAGAAAAAACAGGATTAATTTTCAAATTAATGAATATTTTTAGTTAAACACAAATGGTATTATTACTTCCATGCTTGGAAAAGAAGGAGAATATTATGAAAAAATTTATCGCTATTATCGTTACACTGATTCTGATGAATATTTTAAGTGCTGAAGTCTGTTGGGATAATGGAATTCCAATTTACGAAGGAAATTTTATTTATAGCCAGAAAAACATTATTACACCGTCAGGCAATATATATATTACCTGGGTTGAATATGATAACGGATACAGAAATCTAAAACTTCAGAAAACAAATTATGCCGGTGAACCTATTTGGAACGAACCACTGACAATTGATCAAAGTTCGACATTTAAAATTGAAAATGCTATCGCGCCAAATGGAAACGACGGCTGTTATATTAACGTTATTTACGATAACAACAGGATAGAACAGAAATTGTTTAAAATCGACAGTAGCGGTAATATCGTTTGGACTGTCCTCCATAATTCAACTTGGAATATCAATCTTCAACCATTATCCAACGGTGGTATCTTGATTTCACAGCTTAGAGAGACCAACAACTATTTGTATCTCAACTGTATAAATATTGATAACAACGGCACTGTTTTGTGGAATAAAGAACAATTATACAGCTTTAGCTCATCAAGTTCCAAGATACTAAATGAACAATATATTGATGGTTTTTTCTATTTTTTATTAAGAGATTATACCGAGATATTTCTCATCAAAGTAGATGAAAACGGCGAAATTGTAAGTCAATCTGCAAATTATCCAATTGGATATTATAACAGCTCAAGTTTTATCGATAACAATTTCTTTGTCTTCTCACTTAATAATGAAACAAATAATTTAGAAATGTACAGGTTTGATTTAGAGGGAAATTCCGTTTTATCCGAAACACCCAAAGAAATTTGTAACAGTAATTATTGGTTAGGAGATAAAGTGGTTTTTTCAGACGACTATTTTTATGCTATTCTGACAAATTCCGATGACCACCTTATCTTTAAGAAATGCGATTTTGACGGAAATGTCTTAGCAACTTATACATTAAATGAAGATGTCAGTGCACCCATAAATCAAATTTATGATTATGATACGGATTTTATTTCCTGCAGGACAAATGATACATATATTCCTTTCCTGATTAAATTAAACGAAAACGGCATAAGTGAACCAATATATTATATGCCTGATAACTCTACACCTATATATCCAAAAATATATTTTGTGAACGATAACTTTAGCTTTGTCGGATTCAAATCAGAGCCTTCATCAAAAATTCTTACTATGCGTAAAAATGAAAATTCGACCACTACAACAATCATTAGGAATGTGGAAAACGATATTATTCATCCTGTTTTAAAAGTAATAAATTCTACTTTATATGCTTTTTGGTATTCACTTAATCATAACGCAATTATGTCCCAAAGATATGACGAAAACGGTACAAATCTTAATCAAGAGAACGGAGAAGAAATAATAGATAATGCCGATAATTTTTATCTAACCCAAGATAAGATTATTACTATGGATGAAAATTCAAGTGAAAATATTCTAAATGTACATTGCTATAATTTCGAAGGTGAAAATATTTGGTCTGACCAGATTGATGGAAATATTTATAATTATCATATTTATCCGTTCAACGAAAATTATATGATTGTCATCAGAAAAAGCATTGATTCCGAAAATGACGAACTCAAACTTATGGCTTTTGACGAAAACGGATTCCTTTGGAATGAACCGAGCTCTATTTCTATAAACAAGCAAGTCGTTCAAATTATATTAAAGGGAAATACTTTATTTGTGAGAAATGACTCAACTGTTAGCTACTATCACATTAATTCTGACGGCACTTATTCCGAACCGCAAGTTTTGGTGGATAATAGCAATTCCCTGTATGTTTATGGCAATGATGACAGATTTATCGTCGCAACTAAAAATAATGCTACCTCAAGCAAAGAAGTCTTCTATTTTCAAAATGGCAACTTAATGTGGAATGACCCCTTAAATGTTAATTTTTCAGAACTTTACTATTTTAAGGTATTTTTTGAAGATGACGGTTTCTATATAATTGGAAATACTTATTCCGAGCATTCTATTCATATCAAGAAATTTGATTATGAAGGCAATCCTATTCCTGAATTCAATTTCACTTATACTACTCAAAATCCGTATTTGAATTCTTCCCGTGTTTTTAAAGAAGATAATAAATTTATCTTTTATTTTGATACTTCCACGGGAAATTTTAATCATATTTTAACATATACAATTACCGATGAAACCGGAAATATTTTAGTGCCTGAAGGTTCGGAAACAATTATGGATAGAGAACATCTCGAATTTACACAAGATGCCATTCTTTCCAATAATAACCTGTATCTCTCAATAGCTTGCGGATACAAACCTTTGGAAGGTGAATATCAAGAAATATATTATACACAAAAAATTGATCTTTCGGAATTTGTAAATACCGGAGATGAAAACATACCTAATTTTAGACCGAAATTATCAAATTATCCAAACCCTTTTAATCCCACGACAACTATTTCGTTTGATTTACCAAAATCAGGAAATGTTGATTTGACTATCTATAATGTAAAAGGTCAAAAGGTTAAAACTCTCACCAATGAAAAATATCCCAAAGGAAAGCATTCGCTTGTTTGGACCGGAAAAAACGACAAAAATCAATCCGTTTCAACAGGAATTTATTTTTATAGATTAAGAAGTGATAATTCTACTTTGACAAAGAAAATGATTCTTTTGAAATAAATTATCTCATCTTCTCTTTTTATGAAAATCGGGATAAAAGAATTAGAAAAGCGGTGAATATTTCATCGCTTTTTTTAAATTTCCGAACTGATGAAATTTTTGTTCCTTTTGAAAAATTTCGGAGGGATGGCAAATTTAAAGCAAAAATCTTGATCATAAAAAATAAAAAAAATTATATGAAAATAATTTGAGGAAAAGAGACACCTTCTTTGATTGATGAAAAATCTTTATCTTCCATTAATGAATTAAAAAACATTAAAGCATTGAAATTGGTAGATATAAAAAAACAAATGATTCTTATATTCATTTAAAGTATGATGTGATTAATGAAACTATTATTGACTAATCTGTCCCGGAAAATTACTCAATAAGATGTTGCACTTTCGTTCCTACCTCGCTCACCCTCACATAGCAAAAACACCCAATCCCGAAAAGAAGGGCTTGGCACAGCCGGATATTGGTTTCTATCCAGTTGTAGCTTCTCTTTCCGAAAGTATTTTGTATCTAGGATAGCCAACAAAAAAAATTAAGTGCATTACTTGATTTTGAAATTAAATAAAAAAACCGATCTTTCGATCGGTAAAATTTTATTTTAAGAGAATCATTTTTTTAGTTGAAGTATAATTTCCCGATCTCATTCTATAGAAATATACTCCCGAGCCTACCTTTTTCCCTGAATCGGAATTTCCATCCCAAGTTATCGTATATTTTCCGGGATTAGCAAATTTATTAACTAAATTTACAACTTTTTGCCCTTTGATATTATAGACATCTATTTTAACATTTTGAGATTTTTTAACGACATAATTGATTGATGTGGCGATACTTCGCCCTGAATTTACAGAAAAAGGATTTGGATAATTTTGAGATATTTGAGCGGAAAGAATATTTATTGTATTCGATTCGTTTTCAACAATATCGGTCGTTACTGAAACATCATCAATATAAAGACAATTCCCGTTATCGTTATAAACTTCAAATTTAATTCTGACGTTCGAGTTTCCTACCCATTCATTTAAAGAAATTGTTGTATCTTCCGACCAATCATCCTGAGTTTCCGGAGTAAATCTTCCTTCCATGTCTGAATGAGTTGAAAAATTCCCGCTTCCATCTTCAGCGATTGCATATATTCTGTTCCATGAATCTCCGTTATCTGTAGAAATGTAAACTATTAATGAATCTTGGTGTCCGGGATTATTTGCATAAGCATGTTTAAAAGATAAATCAGCTTGAGAATAATTTGCTAAATTTAACAAAGGCGAAATCAAATCGTCACGTTCGCCAACTGAAGTGTAGGCATTGCAATTTACGTAAGCGGATTTTTGTCCGTTTGTATATCCGTTTGCAAAATAGCATCCGTCCCAACTAATTGATGAATCGGGATTGATTGTTGTCCAACCGGTGTTTCCTAAAGTTAATTCAAAATCTTCATTATAAGGAAGTAAAACGCCACCGTAATGAATAGTTTTTGAGAAAGAATCATTTCCATTTGAATTTCCAACAGTCAAAGTTATTTGATAATCGCCGGGTTCATCGAAAGATATTTCAGGATTTTGAGAATTTTGGTCTGTACCATTTTCAAAATGAACATTATTCGGTTCAAATGACCATTCATAATTTGTCGGGGAATTCAATGATTGATCGAATAATTGAATAGTTGAATTAGAAGTAAAAACAGAATCGGATATTGTGAAATTAGCTATTGGCAAAGCATTATCCGTTACAACAATATAAGCGTTTTTAGTAATACTGTTATTACCGGTTTCGTTTGTTACGGTTAAAGAAACGGAATATGTCCCGGGTTGAGAATAAACAATATTTTCAGGATTTTGTTCATTGGAATTGCCAGGAATCGCTCCTTCAAAAGACCAGTCCCAAGAAGTTGGTATCCCAATAGATTTATCTGTAAAATTAATTGAGCTTCCGGTTAAAACAGTTGTTGTATTTGCAATAAATTCCGGAGTCGGCCCGTCTATCGGATGGATTCCAATAATTGCTGATTGCCACTCATTAAACGTACTAGTTCGAGGATTAAGATTGTCTAAAGTGTAATAACCGTTAAAAAGTCCGTCCCAACCCCAATTAAAATGAAAATAATTATTATCCTGATAACCGTCACAAATAAAAGCATGACCACCACTTTCACCAAAACCGCTATAATGAACAGGACGAGAGTTGTTAAATTCATTTTTCAAAAGATTATCCCAATCTTCCTCGGAATAGTTGTCTTTATCTACATTTTGCATTATATCGGCATATCCGAAATAAGTTCGTAAGGCATAAGCAACACTTGGAGAATATGCTCCGGAGCCATGAGTTCCGTATCCCATTTCAACCGAGACTCCGCAGTGATAACACAAAGTTTCAACATCTAAATTATAATCTGTCAAATAATCTGGAATGTTCGACCAATTGTAAGTTGTTTCACCAAAATCAGCAGTTTGCTCTCCATATCCGTCAGCATAATAACTGTGAGAACCGCTGCCTTGATTCGGATATTGATAGTAATCCATTATTTGAGCCATTGCCATTGCAACACATCCAACCGGAACATGACCATCGTAAGCTTCCGGATCAGCCGGACAAAGTGTATTATAATAAGCACATTGATTCCAAACTGATGTTATTAAAGGTTCAACTTCATCCCTAAGAATTTCAGGATGAAAATCTTTTGTAGAATATTTATTCCATTGTTCCGTAATTTTTGATGTTGCCGGAGCTTTTGTTTTTTTGATAAATTCAATTTGCTTTGAATAATTGTCCAAAAGCCATTGAAATGACGGAGCAATATTTTTTGCATCGAATTTTTTTGAAAATGAATATCCCAAAATAGGAGTAGCACAATCTTCATTTGAAATAATTACATAGCCGTCGTTTTCATTAATATTGAAAACATAAAAATCATTATCCCTAAAATTGATCGATTGTAATTCGACATTTTTTCTAAAATTCCCTCTTTCGTTAATCAGGTTTTTTGCAACTTGTTTGGCAATTATTATATCAACATTATTTGCAAGCATTAGTGAAAATGCAGACATAAAAAGAATAACCAATGATAAGATTTTTCTCATTTTTCCTCCAGTAAATTATTTATGTTAAAAATATTTTTAGAATAATTTGCGCAAGTTTTTATTTTTCAATAAGTTGGAAAAATAATTCCAAATAATGGAATTTATCTCTATAATTTAGTATTAATTTTCATTTCGGTTCTTTCCCAAGTCTCTGATCTTCCGAAAAGTGAAATTCCGATAAAACCGCGAATAACAAGATTTGAATTTTTATATTTAATGATGCAATTATAAGTTTTACCGCTTTTCGGATCGTAAATTTTACCGCCTTTTAAGACAGAATCTTTATAATGAAATCCTTGCAACAATTCCAAATTAAGCAAAGGTCTGTTTTTGAGATTTTCATTTGGATTTTTGGAATCCGTTTTCGGCTGTTTGTTTTTATCTAAAGGTTCAGCCAGCCAAACGATTTTTCCTGCAAATTCTCCATTGTTTTTTTTGTAGATTTTGATAATGCTTTTCCCGCCTTTTGTTTTCCAAAAACCAAGAAAATTTTGTTGATTAACCGTCCAAATATTTGCGACAATCATCATCATAAAAAGAATAAATATTTTTTTCATCTTCTCCTCTAAAAATTTTTACTAAGTTTTTTAATAAGAATATTAACGGCAAGATTTTTATTTTATCATAGAAACAGTCCTTGTATTTTAAGAATAAAAAGTTTGAAAAACGGTTCTTTTTTCAATACTATAAAAATTTTCTTTTCAAAAAAGCGAGAAAATATTTGTTAGCAAAAAAATAAAAAATTGGAGGAAAAATATGTTTAATTATTTTATGCCGGTTAAATTTATTACCGGAAAAAATTGTGTTTTGGAGTCTAATACAGAGTTTAAAACCTACGGGACAAAAGCTTTCATTGTAACCGGAAAGAATTCAGCTGTAGTTTCCGGAGCTCAAAAAGATGTTATTGAAAAATTAAATAAAGAAAAAATAGAATTCATCATTTATAATGAAATAAGGGAAAACCCAACCACGACAACTATCCAAAAAGGTGCTGATCTTTTTCTTGAAAATAATTGTAATTTTTTAATTGGAATTGGTGGTGGTAGTGCTATCGATTCCGCAAAAGCAATTTCTGTAATTACAGCAAATAATATCAAAGTAAAAGATGTTTATAATCCTCAAAATTTACAAAAAGCATTTCCCCTGATTTCCATTCCGACAACTTCGGGAACAGGTACGGAGGTTACTCCTTTCAGTGTAATAACCGATCCGGAATTGAATAAAAAAGCCGGTTTTGGCAATCCTTTAATTTTCCCAAAAGTATCTTTTTTAGATCCTAAATATATGAGATCAATGTCTGTAAAAGTTACCAGAGATACAGCAATTGACGCACTCAGTCATCTTTTGGAAGGTCTTTATTCTAACAAAAGAAATGAAATAATTTTTCCGATGATTTTTGAAGGAATTTCAGTTATTATTAAAAATCTCAAAAAAACAATGGAAAATCCTGATGATTTAGAATTACGCGAAAAATTGATGATTGCGTCAACTTGGGGTGGAATGGTAATTGCTCAAACGGGAACAACTGTCCAACACTCAATCGGTTATCCCGTAACCAGCACGTTTGGAACAACTCACGGAATGGCAAACGGCATTTTCATGAAATCGGTTTTAGAGATGTTTTATCCTTCTTTAAAAACAATAATTGACCGACTTTTTACTTATTTGAATATGACTCGCGAAGAATTTTATGTCTGGTTGGAATCTGTTGGAGTTAAAGCTGATTTCAAATTAACCGATGAATTTATTGATAAAAAATCAATCGAAGTTTCAGAAAGTAGAAATATGGCTTTAAATCCCATCAAAGTGGATATTGATAAAATCAAAGAACTTTACTCTCAATTCAAGTAATGAAAATCGTTGCAATAATTACAGCCGGCGGAAGTGGTAAAAGATTACCCGGAAAAGTGAAAAAACAATTTTTGCTTTTGGATAATTTACCACTTCTTTATCGGTCTGTTTTGCCGTTTTATGAGCTTGATAAAATTGATAAAATTCTAATTTCTCTTCCTAAAGACGAATTTGAAGAAGAGAAAAATAAAATTGCGAAATTTTTTCATAAAAAGAAATTTGGTTTTGTCGTGGGTGGTAAAGAACGTCAAGATTCAATTTATAACGCTCTGGACGCTTGCGATAAAGATACGGATTTGGTTCTAATTCATGATGGGGTTCGTCCCCTTATCAAAAAAAAGACAATCCAGAATTTGATTGATTTAGCTCAAAAATATGGAGCTGCAATACCGGTTGCACCGGTAAAAAATACGATAAAAAAAATAAGAGATGGTTTTATTGAAGAAACAATTCCAAGAGAAAATCTGGTAAATGTATTTACTCCTCAAGTCTTTAATTATCGGATAATTATGAAATTATATCAAAAAGCAAAAGCTGAAAATTTATATTTTACCGATGATGCCGGGATTTATGAACATTATCATCATAAAATAAAATGTCTTATCACTGATTCTGAAAATATCAAGATTACAGATAAATTTGATTTACAAATCGCTGAACAAATTTTTAACCAAAGAAAAAAGGAAATGAATAATGAATAAGATTGTTAAAAAAATCTCAAATTTAAAATTAAATATCCCTATCCCGATTTTTGGAATCGGTTGCGGGGTCTTAGGTTTAACTTTACACAAAACTTCGATAAATATTGGAAAATACGCATCCACACTTCTAAAAGGTCTTGAATATCGCGGTTATGATTCTACCGGAGCAATTTTTCAAGATGATAAAAAAAATACCGTACTCCTAAAAGATGTCGGAGCTCCCAGTGCTTTAGTCAAAAAATTGGGTATTGAAAAACAAAGCGGAAAGACTTTTTGTGGTCAGGTTAGATGGGCTACTTTTGGAAAAGTGGATAAATTAAATGCTCAACCTCACGAAGTTTTTTGCAAGGTTCATATTTATGGTGCTCATAACGGAAATATTACCAATACTCGCGAATTAAAAGAATTTCTTCTTTCGGAAGGTCATGATATTAAATCTGACAATGATGGAGAGATGTTAATTCATATGATAGAACATTATTTTGCCATCGAATTAGGAAAAAATACAAATTCCAAAGATGTTAAAATACGCAAAAAAGCGATGCGAAATGCAATCTTAATTACTTCAAAAAAAGTAATTGGTTCATATGCAGCCGTGGTTGTTGATCCTGAAACGGAAGTAATGTACACAATTAAATCAGGAAGCAGTTTGTATTTTGGAGTTGGTATTTTAGAAGGAGAAAAATTTTGTTTAGCTTCTTCCGATTTGACCGTTGTTCTTAACTTTACAAAAAATATTGTGGAATTAAAAGAAGGCGATTTTGTAGAATTTACGGCAGATTCTTATCAAATTTATGCGTTCAAAGATTATACTGTGAAAAAATTGAACAAACCGAATATTTCTTTTAAAGCCGGCGATAAAATAAATCGCAAACCGATTCGCTCAAAATTGCGAGCTGAAGATACAAAATTATTACCCGAGTTTGAATATTTTATGGAACAAGAAATTAATTCCGAACCGATTTATACCGGGAAATTAATTAAATTGTTTCAAGGCGGTTCTAATAGCGGTCGTCATATGCGTGATTTTCTTAAAAGCAAAAAACACTACAAATCTTTTAAAAAATTATTTGATGATATTGAAGCCAAATCTGAATTTGATGAACAAAAAAAGATATTTGATGAATTTTTATTAACGGAAGCATCACAAAAATTAAAATCTGATGTAAAAAAGGATTATAGCGTACTCTATGAAGTTCTTATCACAAAAGATTTTGAAAAAGAATATTTTTTCTCAAGTAATAAAAATGCTATTATAGAATTGGCAGGCAAAGATTTTGATGACAATAAATGGTTATTAGCTAAAGTTTTAGATTCATTGAAAGAAGAAAATGATGTCAAAGAATTCCAACAATCAATTCTTCAATTCCAAAAAATTATCCAAAATACTTATGAAAAAGGTCGAAATATTTATGCTTTGGCCTGCGGATCATCTTTTCATTCGGCTAAAATAGCTGCTTTATATTTTAATGAAATTGCCGGTACGGAAGTTATTCCCGTTTTACCTGGAGATTTTCGCGGTCAATATTCCCAATCTTTAAGAGATAATGACGTAATTGTCGGTGTCTCTCAAAGTGGTGAAACAAAAGATTTAGTCGATATTTTTAATGATGTCGATTCACGAAATTTGAATATAAAAAAAATTGTTTTGGTAAATAATTTGAATTCTACTTTAGGACAAGAAAAAAGCGATGTTTCCATTCCGATTTATTGCGGACCGGAAATAGCTGTTCCGGCGACTAAAAGTTTCATCAATCAAATTACCCTTTTTTATTATCTCGCAATTAAAACTTTAGAAGTTAAAATCAAAGTAGATAATTTTTCCGATGATGTAAAAAAAGAGCTGAATGATAGGCTAAATTATCGTTATAAAATGCTTTATGAAATTCCTCATTTGATTCATGAAACAATTAAAACTACCAAAGAATCAATAGAATATGTTGCTTCAAAAATTTATATGGAACCATCAATGCACATTATGGCTACAAAAATAAGCGGAGTTGCCAAAGAAGGTGCTTTGAAAATTCGAGAAACCGTTTTGAATCACACGGAAGGTGGAGAAGCCTCAGAATTTAAACACGGACCAAATACAATTTTAGGGAAGAATACAGTTTTTGGAATGAAACAGATTAAATCTTTCTTAAATTTTTATGACAAAATTCTTGATGAAATTAATCAACTTTCGGAACAGTATAAAATTTCAAGAGAAGAAGAGAGATATATTATCAAAGCTTTAGCCGATTACATTTTTAGCAGAAATTATCCTTTTAATCTTTCAATCAAAGCGACCAAAATTTTCAAAAAAGTAATTGAAAATTATGATTTTACTAAACCATTATATCGAAATTATCCTTTGATTTATGTTACCGGTCCCGACAAAAGAGATGTGAATTTGACAACTTCTCAAATAAATACTCATAAGATTAGAGGAGCTGATACTTTTATTATTGCCGAAGAAGATGAACAACTTTTGACTAATGCAAGAATAAATCCTAATGAAGAGAATTACTACGGTTGGGGTTATATTATGTTACCTAAAACGGGAGATTCTTTAATGGTAACTTTCTCGGCAAGTGTGGCTTTGCAATTGTTAGCTTTAAAAATGTGTGAGAAAAAAATGAATTATTTGGATAGAATGAACGTCGCAGATCACGGAGTTCATCCCGATGTTCCTAAAAATGTTTCCAAATCTATTACTGTGGATTAAATATGAATTTTAGAATTGGATTCGGATATGACGTTCATAAATTAGTCCCTGACCGAAAATTGATTTTGGGTGGAGTTGATATTCCTTTTGATAAAGGTTTGTTAGGACATTCCGATGCTGATGTGTTGATTCATTCAATAATCGATGCGGTTTTGGGTTCAATTGCTTTTGGTGATATCGGAACTTTATTTCCGGATGACAATAAAGAATTTAAAGATATCGACAGTAGGATTTTGTTGAGAAAAACAACGGAAATTCTTAAAAATAAAGGATTTGAAATAGGTAATATCGATGCCACGATTTGTGCTCAAAAACCTAAACTCAGAAATTATATTTTGCAAATGAGGAAAAATTTAGCTGAAGATTTGAATACCGATTTGGAAAATGTCAGCGTAAAAGCTACAACTGAAGAAAAAATGGGAATTTCCGGTTCTGAAGATGGAATGACCGCTTATTCAATTGTTATGGTTGAAAAAATAAATGGATGAATTAAAAAATTGTAAAATATGTCCGAGAAATTGCGGTACAAATCGTTATGTATCAAAAGGTTATTGCGGTGCCGGTGATAAAATTCGGATTAATCTTTGGCAAAAACATTTTGGTGAAGAACCTGTCATTTCCGGCTCAAAAGGAAGTGGCACGGTTTTCTTCTCGAATTGTAATTTGAATTGTGTTTATTGTCAGAATTATCAAATTAGCCAAGAAGGTTGGGGTGATGATTTTTCAAATGAAGAAGTTCTGGAAATCTTTAATAAATTGGAAGCGAGTGATATTCATAATCTTAATCTTGTAACTCCCACACATTTTACATCTCAATTGCAACCGGTTTTGAAAAACTTTAAAACAAAAAGTAAATTGCCAATTGTCTGGAATACAAATAGTTATGAAAAAGTTGAATCGCTAAAAAAAATGGAAAATTTAGTCGATATTTATTTAGCTGATTTGAAATATTTTGAATCTTCTAATTCTAAGAAATATTCTTTTGCTACTGATTATTTTGATTATGCTTCAAAAGCAATTTTGGAGATGTATCGCCAAGTTGGAAATTTGAGAATTGATGAAAACGGAATTGCTCAACGCGGTTTATTGATTCGACTGTTGGTACTTCCAAATAATTCAAATAGAATTGATAAAATCCTGAATTGGATTTATATGAATTTCGGTAAAAATATTTATTTAAGTGTGATGGCTCAATACTATCCGGCTTTTAAAGCAAATAAATTTGAAGAAATAAATCGAGGAATTTTTAAAGATGAATATGAAGGAATTTTGCAATTAATTGAAGAATATAATTTTAAGAATGTCTTTATTCAAGAAGTTGAACAATCTCCGGAATGGACACCAAATTTCAGAAAAAATTAAAACGAGAAATAAAGACGATAAAAATCGCCTTTATTTTTCAAAAATAGCTTTTGTGAATTCTGTTACGTTAAAGTCCTGAAGATCTTCAACTTGTTCTCCAACACCAATAAGTTTGACAGGAATTCCGAGTTTATGTTTGATTCCGAAAATAATCCCGCCTTTTGAAGTTCCATCTAATTTTGTTAGAACTAAACCACTGAGCTTAATAGTTTCATTAAATGTTTTTGCCTGAGTTATAGCATTTTGGCCTGTTGTTGCGTCAACAACAAGTAAAGTTTCATCTGCACCGTCCGGGAAAATTTTCTTAATTGTTCTATCAATTTTACCGAGTTCGTTCATTAAATTGGCTCGATTATGTTGACGTCCGGCTGTATCAATTAACACAACATCATAACCTCTTTTTTTCGCCATATTTAGTCCGTCAAAAACTACTGAGGAAGGGTCTGATCCGTGCTGTTGTTTCATAATATCCACATTAGCTCTTTCCGACCAAATGACGAGTTGCTCAATTGCGGCTGCCCTAAAAGTATCTGCGGCAATCATTAAGACAGATTTTCCTTCATTTTTGAATCGTTTAGCTAATTTGCCGATTGTTGTTGTTTTACCAACTCCATTTACACCTATAAAAAGGATAATAAAAGGTGATTTATTGATATTAAAAACTTCGGTATCAGCATAATCTTCAATTAACATATCCGCCATAATTTTTTCTAAAGACTCACGAACAACTTCAGTCTCGGTAATTTTATGGAATCTGATTTCTTCGCGCAATTTGTCGATAATATCAATACTTTGATCAACACCGATATCGGATTGGATGAGAATTTCCTCGAGCTGTTCCATTAATTCTTCATCAACTTTTCCGCGTAAATTGATTGCTTCGGCTATTTTACCGATAAAATTATTTTTAGTTTTAGCTAATTTTTTCTTTAAATTTTTTACAAATCCAAACATTAATTCTCCTAAGATTTGTCGAAAGATGGTATTATTTGTCTTGCAGGAAGCAAAAAAAAGGCAGACGAATGTCTGCCAAAAATATGTAAGCTAATTTACTCTGTTGCTGATTGCTGAACTGAAGCAATTTCTTTGTTAAGATAAGCAGCGATTCTAGCTTTTCTTCTTGATGCCGTTCTTTTGTGAATTACACCTTTTTTGGCAGCTTTGTCTAGTTGAGAATAAACTTCATCTAATAAAGTTTTCTTTTCTTCTAATGACATTTCAGAAGTCATCTTCTTATTAAGTGTTTTTAATGTTTTTCTAACATAATTATTTCTTGCTTGTCGTTTGGCATCTTGCCTAACTCTTTTTTCACACGATTTATGATTCGGCATCGTTCCTCCGTTATTTTTTTATGATAAAGAAATTTAAGCTACTTTTGTGTCAACTTCTTTTTATTATCCTCTTTAAAATATGCAGTTATGAAAGTCAAAATCTATTGCATTTCTGTAAAAAATCACAATAAATTAATCTTTAATAACTGATTGGATGCAAAAAATATTTTTGCAGAAATTTTGTAAATATTATTTTTTACAGAACTTGTTTTTTATAACAAAAAGTAAAATAATATGAACAACATAATTTTCTTTTGAATAAAGATAATATTCTCTTTTGATTCAAATATAAGAAAAAGAACCGCCGAGTAATAAAAGAAAAATAAATATTTTATTCCAAAAATCATCTCCCTTTGTGATGCTTATAATCTATAATTAAATAATTGAGACGCAACCAAATGCGTCTCATATTATTTTTATGAATTTTTACCCGTGTCTGTTCTAACAGCACACATTTTCCCGCACATTGTACAATATTCTTCAGAATTTGCCTCCGAAGATTCTTTCCGTTCACGAGATAATTCCGGATTGATAGAATATTTGTAAATATTTTCCCAATCAAAATCACGTCTTGCTTTTGATATTTTATGGTCTCGATCTTTTGCTCCTTTGATTCCTTTGACAATATCACCGGTGTGAGCTGCAATTTTTGTTGCGATAACGCCATTTTTTACATCATCCAAATTTGGCAAACACAGATGTTCGGCAGGAGTTAAATAGCAAAGAAAATCCACGCCTTTTGAAGCTGCAATCGCACCGCCGATCGCACCGACAATATGATCGTAACCGGGAGCAATATCGGTTGTTAAAGGACCTAGAACATAAAACGGGGCATCTCTGCAAATACTTTTTTGGAGCTGAACATTCATTTCAATTTGATCTAACGGAATATGTCCCGGACCTTCAACCATTACTTGAACTCCGGCATTTCTCGAACGTTCAACCAATTCGCCTAATACGAGTAATTCTGCCATTTGAGCTCTATCCGAAGCATCGTGCTGAGCTCCCGGACGTAATCCGTCTCCCAAACTAAGCGTAATATCATATTTTAGACAAATTTCCAACAATCTATCAAATTCTTCATAAAGTGGATTTTCAGCATTATGCATTTTCATCCATGCCTTTGTTAATGAACCGCCACGACTGACAATCCCCATCAATCTATCTTCACTTTCAAGAAACGGTAACGTTCTCGTATTTACTCCGCAGTGGACTGTAAAAAAATCAACTCCTTGTTCGGCCTGCTTTTCTATTTCAGCAAAAAGCATATCGGAAGTCATATCATAAATCTTTTTATTTTCGGAAAATAATTTGGTGATAACTCCGTAAATCGGAACTGTTCCTACCATAACTTTACTTTTCTTTATGATGGTTTCACGAGCAAAATCCAATCTTCCGCCGGTTGAAAGATCCATGATACTGTCCACTCCGTATTTTTCCGCTATTTCCATTTTCTTAATTTCTTCTTCAAGATTACAATGATCCTCGGAAGTTCCGATATTGGCATTGATTTTCGTAGATAAACCGTTTCCGATTCCAACCGGGTGAAAATTCCTTTTAATATTTTTGGGAATCACTACCTTTCCTGAAGCTATTTTTTGTTGCAATATTTCAATATCTATATTTTCGTCTTCAGCAACTATTCTCATTTCATCAGTAATAATTCCTGCTTTTGCAGATTCTAATTGTGTCATTTCGTCCTCATATTTTGTATTTTTTCATTAATTATTTTAATTCTGTCTTCAAGATTTTTCGATTCCATAAAATATCTGACAAGACAAACATTTTTAGCTCCGGCAGATAATACTTCTTCAATATTATTTTGATTGATTCCGCCGATTGCGACAACAGGTATTTTTGAAAGTTCCGTTACTTTTTTGATTGAATTTAATCCGACAACCGGATCTGGTATTTTTTTGGTCGGAGTTTTAAAAATCGGTCCGAATCCGATATAATCCGGAAATTTTTTCAATGCTGATTCCGCTTGCTCCAACGAGTGTGTTGAAAGACCGTAAATACCCTGCGGATAGATAGTTTTTGCCAAATCTATCGGTATGTCCGTTTGTCCCAAATGCACCCCGTCCGTTTTACAGATTTGAGCTAAATCAGGCCTGTCGTCAATAATCAATTTTGTTTGTGATTTTTCAGTTATTGATTTCAAATCTTTGAGAATTGAGATTAACTCTATATCCGACTTATCTTTTTCTCTTAATTGCAGATATTTAATTTTTTGTCGGACAGCTATTTCCGCTATTTTAGAATATTCCAAAACCGGATTGCTGATTATTAAATAAATTCCGAAATCATTCATTTTTTCCTTCTAATTTATTCAAAATCAATTTTGCAGCTTTTTTGCCCGAATTTAACATTCCACCAAAGATTGGTCCCATTCTGAAACTACCTGAGACACCATTGGCCGCCATTCCTGAAACGAAAAGTCCCGGGAAAATTTCTTTAGTGTTTTCTACGGTTGCGATTTCTCCTAATTCCACAGATAATGATCTCTCCCCGATAACTTTACCTGTCTTTGTCGCTAATCTTATTTCATTTTTTGATGAGATAATATTTGCTATTTCGCTCGGATGTCCGGTTGCGTCCAAAGTGCATTTTGCCATTATTACCAAAGGATCTACATGCAGACCTTCTTTATGAATAATCGACCAATTTGCAACAATGCCTGCTACGGAATTATTCTGAAAAACAACATCCTCAATGGAATAAAGATTAAAAATTGTCGTACCGTGATGTACTGCCTGATAAATCAAACTCGAAGTTGATTCAACCGAATCCGCAACATAATATCCGTTTTCAATTTTGGAATAATTAATCTTCAATTCGTCGAGAATTTCGATTGCATCTTCTTGAACGATAATGTCGTTAAACATCATTGCTCCGCCCCACATACCGCCACCGGGAGCAAGTTTTCTGTCAAATAACGTTACTTGTTTTCCTGCTTTGGAAAGGTAATATGCCGCAATTAATCCTGACGGCCCTCCCCCAATAATTGCTACATCCGTACTCAAATTTCTGTTGAGTTTGTTGAAATAGGAATTTACGATTCCTTTTGAAATAATTCGTTCCATTTTTTCTCCTGACTTTTTATTGCCTGAGGAGAATAATACACGTAATGAGGTTGTAAAACACTTCCTACGCTGGTATTATCCAGATCAGGTTACAGGGTTTGATCTCAGCCGTTAAGCACCCCTGTGTTCC
>JAMOQM010000139.1 GCA_027064005.1 Candidatus Cloacimonadota bacterium
TATATCTTTTACCTCGGAAAAAATAAATTCATTCGGCAAATTTCTTCTGTCGCTATCCGAAGCAACGGGCAGAAGATATTTTGTTAACTTTCGATAAAAAAGATAATTAAATTTTTAATTATAAATGAATTTTTAAACTAATTAAAATAAAAAAGGAAAGTTAAATGAAAAAAATTTTCTTTATACTCATAAGCCTTTTAACGGCAATCGTTATGTTAAATGCAAATACGCTTGAAGTAGGAGTTAATCAACAATATTTGACAATTCAAAGTGCAATAAATGAATCAGTTGACGGAGATACAGTTTTAGTTCATAAAGAAGGTGAACCATACGGAGCTTTTAATTTTTTAGAAAAGAATATCGTTGTTCGAGGTTTTGGAAATGCAACAACTGCAATTGATTCAACAATTAAAATTATACAAGATAATGCAGATGTTATTGTAAATATGAATAATACCTATCATGCTACTTTAGAAGGTTTTGATATATCGGGATCATTAAATTCCAATGGTATTTCAGTTTTTCATTGTTCTGAAAATATTACGATAGGTTTAAATGCAATTCATAATATAAATTGTGGAATAGTAACTAACAAAACTCACGAGTTTGGTGTTTTTAACACTGAAATATATGATAATCAATGCGGTATTGATGCAAGTAGTACATTTGCTAATACTTGTATTTATGTTAAAAATGCAAAAATTACCCATAATACTATCGGATTAACGATTGGAAATGCAGAATTGCTTAAAATTGATAAGTCTCTTTTTGCAGATAATTATGAAGTTGCAATTAATGCTCAGCGGGCACTGTATCAAGTATTATTTTTTTCTAGCTCAACATTTGCGAATAATCCGGAATTTCTAAGAACTCAAGGTACTACTACAGCTAATATGTGGAATTGTATAATTTGGGGAACAGAAGGAGATTTTTGCAATACAGAGCAACATGGCTCGATAATAGGCATTTGTTGTTCGGATATCCAAGGTGGATTTGTCGGAACGGGGAACATCGATAAAGATCCTAAATTTTGCACAAATTCTATATATAAATATCATCTATTGGAAGATAGTCCATGCATTGATGGAAGTGATTCGGGAATCACAGAATCTGACGGAACACCTCTTGATATGGGTTGTTATTCCACTGCAGATTTGGATTTAAAAGAATTACAAGGCAACCATTGGAACTGGGTTTCTTTCCCGAGATTACCTCGTGATGGAAATGATCCTGTAAATGCTCCTAATATTCTTAGTCAAATGCTTCCTAATTTACCTAATATTGACATGGAAAACAAACAACAATATCACCTATTTTATGACGGTTTTAATTGGAATGAACCAAATTACACAATAACTTCTGATAAAGGATATAAGTTAAATCCCGAAGAAGACGGAACATTTACTCTTCCGGAACACGGAACACGCTTGCCTGCTGATTTCACAACTCCAATTTATGCCAATCAACGTAATTGGGTTGGATATTGGTTACCGCAAACTCAATCCGTGCAAGATGCTCTTGGCTCTCAATTGGATCATATCGCAGTAATAAAGGCAGAAAATTGGTATCTTTATAAAAAAAGTGGTCAATGGTATGGAATGGTTGGGATGAATGGTGCTACTTTTGAATATGGTAAAGGTTATGAAATTATTGCTGAACAAGATTTTGATTTGCATTGGCAATTCGGTTCCATTAGCCCGGCGTTTAAAAGTGAAGCTACCGAGAATTTCAACTATACTCAGAAAGCCGATTATGAGATGATTGATATTGATGCGGTTGACGGTGCCGAAAATGTTACCGAAATCGGAGCATTTGTGGACGGTGTTTGTGTGGGAGCAAGCAAGGTAACGGAATATCCGGTTCATATTCAGGCATATACGGATGCCGTAAATCGCGGAAGCGAATTTACCTTTGAAATTGTTACCGGCAGAAGTGTAAAGAAAGTTGCGAATGTTCAAAAATACAATTTTTATAATGCGACTTTTGAAAATGCCTCTGTTTATCCAACCGGTAAAGGTTTTACCAAAATACGTCTTTCGGTAAAATCCAATCCTGAAAATACGGTTTCACCTGTAAGATTGGAATCTAATTATCCGAATCCTTTCTCAATTTCCGGGAAAAGAGGAAGTATGGGAACGACAATTGCCTTTACAATTCCTGAAAATGAAAATGTAAAATTGACAATTTATAATATCAAAGGACAGAAAGTAAAATCTTTGCTCGACAAAGCTTGTACTAAAGGTAGAACAAGTATTATTTGGAACGGTACTGACAATAATAATAGAAAAGTTAGTAGCGGAGTTTACTTCTATCGTCTTGAAACAAAACAAAAATCTATCAATAAAAAGATGATTTTGGTTAAGTAGATAATCAGTTGAATTGGTTGAACCGGTTAAAAAGTTAATCCGGTTAAATAATTCAAACTTATCATTCCCGTTTTCACATTGTCATTCCCGTGAAAACGGGAATCTAAAGATCAAATGATATACTACAAAGAGGAAAAATGAAAAAGGTATATATTTTAATAGGAATTTTGCTGATACATCATTTTTGCTTTTACATTGTCATTCCCGTGAAAACGGGAATCTAAAGATCAAACAACATACTACAAAAGAGGGAAAATGAAAAAACTATATATTTTAATAGGAATCTTGCTGATGACATCATTTTTGTTTTCAACAAGATTGGAAGTAAGTCAAGACGGAACTTGTCAATATTCGGTAATTCAAGAAGCGATAAATGCTTCTATTACCGGCGACACCGTCTATGTTCATCCCGGTATTTATTATGAAAATCTAATTATAAATAAGTCGATTTCTTTGGTTTCCGATTATGAATACACGGGCAACAATGCCGATGCAAGAACAACCGTTTTGGATGGAAATTACAGCCAAAATGACAACGGCTCTGTTATTTTTATGAAAGGGCAAGCCGATAATTATTGGGATATTTATATTTGCGGTTTCGTTATTCAACATGGCTCAGGTCACAATGAAGGTTGGGCAAATGATCCTGACCCAGGATATAGAGCCGGAGGTGGAGTTTATGCTAGATTTGTAAATCTCACTTTAAGAAAAAATTTAATCAGAAATAATAAAGCACAGCAAGGTGGCGGAATTGAAGTATTTACCGCTATCGTAACTCTTAAAGAAAATACCATTTGCTACAATGAGGGATATGCTCAGGGTGGAGGCATAACAATAAGATGTAATCAAAATGAAGAAGCTAATATGATTTTTGATCCGAATCTCTTAAATAATATCTATTGTAATTACTCCGGTCGAGGGCAAGAAATTAATACAGCAGTTTATACTCCGAATATTAATGTGATTGTTGATACGTTTACGGTAGAAAATCCCGATTTTTATTATCTCTATGCAGCGGATCTGGGAGGAGGTTATATTCAAAATAAAATCACTTATAATATTCAGCATTCCAAAATTCCCCAAGTCGAATCCGATTTATATGTTTCAACTGAGGGTGATAATGAAAATAGCGGTTTTACACCGGAAGATCCTCTTCAAACCATTGCTTACGCTTTAAATATTATCAAAGCGGATAGTCTTCATCATCGTACAATTTATGTTGCGAACGGTGTTTACTCCGAAAGCGAAAACAATCAATATTTTCCCTTGCATTTAAAAAGTTATGTCGATTTGGAGGGAGAATCCAAAGAAAACACTATTCTTGATCGGGAAGGCGGAATTTTTATTATATATAGTTTTAGTTACTATCATACAAATCCGGGTGAAAACGGCAATTTTGTAGCTTTAACCAAAGATTGTAAAATTGAAAATTTTAAGTTGATTAATCAAGATTATTGGAATTACATTCGTTTATGTTATCCTGATAATATTTATTTGAATAATATAGAATGTACAGAAAATACAGATTTAAAATTCAGTACAGTTTGGTTAATAGAGCCAAAAAAAATGAGGATAAATAATTTAACGATCAATAAAGTAACTTGTGGTGTAGGAATATTGGTTTATAGCGGTTTAGGTGTAAATAATTTCACCAATATTGTTATAAATGATAATTACCCAAACACAGATCCTGGAATTGAATATGGGGTGGGAATGAGCCTTGTTAATAATAATATATATTCCCCTAATTGTACAAATAATATTATTAATAGTCAAATCACAAATAATCAAAACGTTTGTTATGATTGGTCATTTTTGGGAAGCGGAATAATAATTGGGGATGATTCAAAAGTTAATTTAATAAATTCCACAATTTCCGGTAATCAAGGTGTTGGAAATGGAGGAGCTATTAGCTTAAAAGGGTGCTCATATGGTGATGTAAAATTAAATATTTACAATAGTATTTTATATGGTGATACACCGAATGAAATTGTCCTGGACGGTTCTAGAGGTCCAACCGAACTCACGGTAAAAAACTCACTCGTTCAAGGCGGGCAATGGGACATTGTTACGGTTGGTTCAAATATCCTAAATTGGTTGGGCGGTAATATTGATGAAGATCCGTTATTTATGGGCGGAGATAATATTGACGATCCGAATTATTACCGACTTACCGAAGGTTCGCCTTGTATTGATGCCGGAACTCTCGATTTACCGGAAGGTGTTGTTTTGCCGGAAACGGATCTTGCGGGTAATCCGCGAATTTACGGTGACACTATCGATATGGGTGCTTATGAATGGCAAGGTACGGACGGCAACGAAAACAATACAACTCCGACCGTGGAAAAATCTCGTCTCTTAAATTGGCCAAATCCTTTCGGTTTGGATGGCGGAAGAAACGGTACGGGAACCAATGTGAAACTTTATCTTCAACATGACGGAGATGTGGATATTTCAATCTACAATATTCGCGGTCAAAAAGTACGAACCTTATCCAAAGGTTTTTGTGTAAAAGGCGAATATAATAATTTCTGGAACGGAACGAATGATAATAACAAACGCGTTTCCAGCGGAAATTATTTTATCAAACTTAGTGTGGACGGAGAAGTTCAAGCAGTGAGAAAATGCCTTTTATTGAAATAGAAGAATTTTAGCCACTGATAGCACTGAAAGAAAAGAAATAAATTGAGTACATCGAAATGTTCCGGTTACAGCCGGATCTTTCGATTGTACGACTTTAAAAAAGAAAGAATTTAACCACAGATAAACACGAAAGGAGTTGTAGCTCAAGCAGCTTGCTTGAGGTATTTTTTCGATTGTACGAATTCGAAGAAAGATGATAACCGGATGATTGTCATTCCTGTGAAAAAAAAATGATTGTCATTCCCGTGAAAACGGGAATCTATTATTTTGTTCGGGGAAAAACAACCGACAGGAAAATAAAAAAGAAAGAATTTTAGCCACTGATAACACGGATAACACGGATAAAAATGTATTTGAAGTCACTCCAAAATAAATCTTAATTGCTCTTGAAGTTTAGATTTTTACATTCTTCATTTTACTTTTTACTTTGCTTCTCTTTCTTCTCTTTTAATTCAAAATTCAAAATTAAGCATTCAAAATTTTCTTTCTCAAATTCGTGTTCATTCGAAATAATTCGTGAAAATTAGTGGCTGATTGTTGAAGTCGAACAATCGGAAGAACTCCCGTTGGTCGTACATTCCGATGTTCTTGATTTTTGTTTGTAACGACTTGCAAAGTCGTTGTACTTATTTCTTCATTTTACTTTTTACTTTTTACTTTGCTTCTCTTTCTTCTCTTTTAATTCAAAATTCAAAATTAAGCATTCAAAATTAATTAAGTTTCTTTCTTCTTTTTTCCTCATTATTCATCATTCATTGTTCATTATTCATTTTGTTTTGAAGTCGAACAATCGGAATCGTACATTCCGATGTTCTTAATTTTTGTTTGTAACGACTTACAAAGTCGTTGTACTTCTTTCTTCATTTTACTTTTTACTTTTTTCTTTTTACTTTTCTTTCTTTTCTTTCATAATTAAAAATTTTATTGACAATAATTCATTCCGGTTTTTTATTGCAAATATGCAACAGGAAATTATAAGGAGATTATATGGAAAACTTTTCAC
>JAMOQM010000140.1 GCA_027064005.1 Candidatus Cloacimonadota bacterium
AATAAAAATAATTCCCTCAATCATAAATGGAATAGCGATGATTATGATGATACCGGGGTTTATTCAAATTGAGTTGTTCATTTTGTAGTTTTTATTGTTTTTCAAATTCCTTATCTTCTAAAAACTATAGTTGTAAATTTTTTTTCCAATCAATCTATTTATTTGGAATTTAATCCGTTTTTTATCATAAAAAAAGCCTGTTAAGAATTAACTTAACAAGCTTCAAAATTAAATTATTTTTTATTTTTTTTAGACCAACTATCGCGTAAACCAACAGTTTTATTAAAGACTAAATTTGATTCTGTGGAATCTTTGGCATCAAAGCAGAAATATCCTTTTCTTAAGAATTGGAAATAATCGCCGTTTTTTGCTTCTTTTAATGAAGGCTCTAATTTTGCCTTTCTATTTATAACTAAAGATTCAGGATTAATGTTGTCTAAAAAATTTCCATTTTCTTCAGGATTTTGAGATAAGAAAAGATGATCATAAAGACGTAACTCTGCATCAATTGCGTGTTTAGTTGAGACCCAGTGTAAAGTTCCTTTTACCTTTCTTCCGTCATCAGACCAACCGCCTTTTGTTGTTGGATCATAAGTACAATGGATTTCGACAATATTATCATTTTCATCTTTAATAACACTTTCACATTTTACATAAAAAGCGTGTTTTAATCTAACTTCTTTTCCCGGTGTCATTCTAAAATATTTTCTGGGTGGATTTTCCATAAAATCATCACGTTCAATATATAATTCTTTTGAGAATGGTATTTTTCTGCTTCCGTCATCTTCATTTTCAGGGTTGTTAACAGCCTCTAACCATTCAACTTTATCTTCAGGATAATTGTCGATAATTACTTTGATTGGATCAAGTACAACCATAACTCGCTTAGCTATTTTATTCAAATCTTCACGAACACAATATTCCAATAGAGCGAGATCAACCGTACTGTCAGCTTTAGCAACACCGATTCTGTCAGCAAATTCTCGGATAGATTTGGCAGTGTAGCCTCTTCTTCTTAATCCGGCAATTGTTGGCATTCGCGGGTCATCCCAATCGGTAACGATTTTTTTCTCAACCAATTCCAAAAGTTTTCGTTTACTTAGAACTGTGTAACCTAGATTTAAGCGAGCAAATTCAATTTGTTGAGGATGTCGTTTTACAGGGAGTTGATCTAAAAACCAATCGTAAAGCGGGCGATGATCTTCAAATTCCAAAGTACAGAGTGAGTGGGTAATTCCTTCAATTGAGTCGGAGATACAATGAGTATAATCATACATTGGATAGATGCACCATTTATTTCCGGTTCGATGATGTTCGGTTTTGATAATACGATAAATTACCGGATCTCGCATATTTAAGTTTGGAGAAGCCATATCGATTTTTGCTCTCAAAGTATGAGTTCCATCTTCAAAATCGCCGTTTTTCATTTTCTCAAAAAGTTCTAAATTCTCATCGACAGTTCTATTTCTGTAAGGAGATTCTTTGCCGGGCTCAGTTAAAGTACCGCGATATTTACGCATTTCTTCTGCATTCAAATCACAAACAAATGCCTTTCCTTCTTTGATTAAATACACGGCATATTCGTAAAGTTTATCATAATAATTTGAGGCATAGAACATTCTGTCATCCCAATCAAAACCGAGCCAGTGAACGTCTTCAATGATAGAATCAACATATTCAATATCTTCTTTCGCCGGATTAGTATCGTCAAAACGTAAATTACACATACCGTTATAATCTTTGGCAATCCCGAAATTTAAGCAAATTGATTTTGCGTGTCCAATGTGGAGATAACCATTTGGTTCCGGTGGAAATCGGGTGTGAACTTCACCATTGTTCTTATTATTTTTTAAATCTTCATCGATAATATTTCTTATAAAATTAGAGGGGACATCTTTTTTTTCAATTTCTTTATTCATTTTATAACTCCTGTAAACATGATAATTTAAACTTATTTATTCTCTGAATTATTTCATTTTAATCAGTGATTTTCGTCAAGATACAAATGAAATCAATATTAATTAATTTATTTTAAAAAATATTTACTGGAAAAAAACTGGACATTATTTTTTAAGAATCTAAATTTAGTCAAAATTTTTAAAAAGGAGTTTGTTATGAAAAAATTGTCATTTTGGATGGTGCTGATCATGTTACTGATGGTTAATATGTTAATTGCTACGGAAGTTAGAATGTTAACAGAAGATTTTCCGCCACTAAATTATTTACAGAACGGGAAACTGGTTGGGCCTTCAGTTGAAATTGTGCAAGCAATTAAAAATAGTTTGGGAGTAAATAATAGTGTTGAAGTTTTTCCTTGGAAAAGATCTTATAAAATGGCTTTGGATAATCCTAATACCTGCGTTTTTTCAACAACCAGAACTAAGGCAAGGGAAAATCAGTTTAAATGGGTTGGACCTTTGGCTGAGAAAAGATATGTTTTTTATGCTCTGAAAAAATCTCATATCAAAATAAACAGTATCGACGATGCTAAAAAATATTTAGTTGGAGTACAATTGGGCGGTGCTTCAGCAGATTTTTTGAAAGATAATAATTTTAAACAATTGGATTTTGCTGTTAAACCCTTGGTTAGTTTGAAAAAATTAATACATGGACGAATTCAATTGTGGTACACCAGCACAACTACTCCTATAGTTTTGGGACAACAAAATAAAATCAGTACATCTGAACTTGAAGAAGTTTTTACTGTTAAAAGCTCACAATTGTATATTGCATTTAATAACAAGACTTCGGATTCTGTGATAAAAGAATGGGAAAATGCGTTCAATAAGCTTTATAAACAAGGGAAAATTAAATCTATTTTTGGAAAATATCATCTTGAAAGTTTGTATCCAAAAATAAAATAATATTTTTTGTTTGTTAAATAAAACAGGATTTTACGATCCTGTTTTTTATTTTATTATATTCATTAAAGAAATTATTTACAAGAAAAGGCGATCAATTATTTGTGATTTATGAAAAAAATATATATCTTTAGCTTAATGGTCTTAGGAATTATCAATTTATTTGGAATTCCTATTTTGATGGATGTACACGTTTCCAAGCAGGATTCTGTAAAAATTAATTGGAATATAATTAACCCGGAAAAGGGCATGCAAATAAAAATTGTCTGTTTTAATCCTAAAACAGAAGAGATTTTATCTATTCCTGAAAACAAAATTAGAGGTGATTTCGGTGAAATAAAAACAAGAGATAAATATGAAATCTCTATCGAAAAAACTGTTTTCCCAACAAATATTAAAGATTTTGTGATTATGCCGGAATTGATTTTTCAGGACAGAATTTATTATGAAATGGAATTAATTAAAAAAGGTGATTATAACGTTCCTATAAATAAAAAGGTAATTGAAGGGATTTCAGTTAACTCGTTTTATATTAGTAAATTCGAAACAACAAACGAGCAATTTGCAACATTTGTAGAATCTGACGGTTATGAGATTCATAAGTATTGGAAAATTAATAAAAAAGTTATGGCAAATAGTGAAGTTGGTTGGCATTATCAAGGAACTTTAAGTATTCATAAACCTTTGGATTGGGTTTTGGATGATGATATTCCTTGGAAAAATGCGGAATCAAATTTCAGATTTGGGCCAATAACAAATATTCGTTGGTTTGAAGCAAATGCTTTTGCTAATTGGATGAATTGTGAAATTCCAACTCAGAATATGATGAAAGCGGCTTTTTCTTTATCAAAGTACGATTCTTCGATTTTGTATCAAACTATTAATATGGATTCAACAGGTGTTTTTCCTCTTCAAAATGTGAAAGGAGGCGTTTCCGAATGGCTTTCAATAGGTGTTTCTCCATTCAAATTGTCTTGTTCTGCCGGATGTAACGAGATGTATTTTATGTCAAATAATGCTAAAAATATCGGTGAGCCATTTGATATTTTGATAAAATGTCCACTTTATCGAAATGAAGCTGTTGGCTTTAGATTGGTGATTCCTAAACAATAGGAAATAATATGCCTTTGCAAAGAAAATATTTTTAAACAATGAACGGAATTCATTTTGGAAATATATGAAATTATTTATTAAGTGCAAACCAAAAATTTTAACTACTATTTTTGAGATAATTTTTTTCTATACAATTTTTTCCGATGTAAATTTTATCTTAAAAAAATGGAGAGATAATGGAAGATTTGATTGCGAAAATTGCTAAAGAATTGATAGAAAATTCCGACACGGAATACCGCGTTTCAGCCCAAAGATTTTATAAAAAAGGTATATCCTGTATTGGAGTAAGAACTCCGGTTGTGCGTAAAATATCGTCAAAGTATTTCAAAGAAGTTAATAAGCTTTCTAAAGAAGAAATCTTTGAATTTTGTCGAATAATGTTAATGCGAAATGCTTCCGAATTTTCGATAATTGCTTTTGATTGGGCTTCAAAATTAAAAAAGAAATATGAGGTCTCCGATATTTATTACTTTGAAAGTTGGATTGATAAATTTGTAGATAATTGGTCAAAAAATGATGATTTGTGTTCAAGAGTTCTCGGTCCGTATTTTTTTAAATTTAATGATCAAATTCCCCGTCTTCCAATTTGGGCAAAAGATAAAAATAAATGGTTTAGACGTGCGGCAGCCGTAAGTTTGCTTTATAGTGTCAGAAGAAAAAAAAATATTGAAGATGGCTTTAAAATTGCGAAGATTTTATTGAATGATAAGGAGGATTTGGTTTTGAAAGGTTATGGTTGGCTTCTTAAAGAAATCAGTAATAATTTTTTAGATGATGTCTATAATTTTGTTAAGAAAAATGAAAAAGAGATGCCACGAATTTCTTTAAGATATGCGATTGAAAAATTTCCCGAAAAATTGCGGGGAGAATTTATTAAAAAAAATAGTTGACTGTATCATTTTTTAATAAAATTTAATTTCCGAAATAGAAAAATGATACTTCACATAAATCAAGAATCTAAGGAGATGTAAAATGTGCCGAATAAATCCTAAAATTGATTTTGCTTTTAAAAAATTGTTCGGAAGCGAACAAAATAAAGATTTGTTGATATCCCTAATAAACGCTATTATCAGTAAAGAAGAAAAAATTGTAACGGTGAATTTAAAAAATCCCTATAATCTAGCCGATTATCAAAACGGAAAAATGTCTATTTTAGATATCAAGGCTGAAGATGAAAAAGGACATCTTTATAATATTGAGATGCAAGTTGCCGAAGATTTTGATTTTGATAGAAGATCCCTTTATTATTGGGGAAAACTTATTACAGAACAATTGTCTGAAGGAATGATGTATAGACAGCTTCATAAAACCATCATTATAAATATCTTGGATTTCAATATAATAGAGGATAACGAAGATTTCCATAATGAATATGAGATACTTAATAAAAAAAATTGCAAGACTGATGGTTTACACGATTTATTTGAATTGCATTATATAGAATTGAAAAAATTTAGGAAAGAATATAGTGAAATTACAAATAGTTTGGATAGATGGATTTCTTTTTTAAAATACGCCAATAAACTTGATAAAAGGAATTTGCCTCTTGAATTAGCAAAAGATTCAAAAATTATTAAAGCTATTAAAGAGGTTGATAGAATGTTTGATGAAGAAGAAAGAGAGATATATAATGTACGCCTTCAGTCTCAAATGGATTTTGAAAGTAAATTGGATTCTGCTTTAGAAAAAGGATTAAGAATGGGGATTGAACGAGGAATTGAACGAGGAATTGAGCAAGGAATTGAGCAAGGAATTGAGCAAGGAATTGAGCAAGGAATTGAGCAAGGAGCAAAAAGAAAATCTCTTGAAATTGCAAAAAAATTGCTAGATGTTTTGGATGATGAGACAATCAGCCAAAAAACAGGTTTATCTGTTATTGAAATAAGAAAATTACGAAATTAGGAATTATGAAATAGGAG
>JAMOQM010000141.1 GCA_027064005.1 Candidatus Cloacimonadota bacterium
GCATTCTTTAAATATTTTAAAACCCGGTATAAATTGCTTATTTTCAGATCGGACATTCTGAATAGTGGTTTCCTGAATTTTGGACGGTTAGGATGTTTAAGAATGTTTAGGGGATGAAAAGAAAAATAAGACCTACTTTTACAAAGCATACATTGAGATTCGTTCTGATTCATCATAATGAGAATGACAAGAAAGTAAATTAAATAACACATTATCGCTAAAGAAGTTTTAACGGAAAGAAGAGGTTTATCCTATTTTGTGAAATTTCGGGGGGATGCCGGAGTTTTATCAAAATCATTGACACCGGAGGTATATATTTAAGTTGTGTTTAAAAAATACTCAGGAGAATTTATGGGAGCTATAAGAATTAATTCAGAAATTGGAAAAATTCAAAAAGTTATTATCCACAAACCGGGTTTTGAAATAGAGAATATGACACCATCAACTGCCCAAAGTTTATTATATGATGACATACTAGATTTGAATGTATCTGTTTCAGAACATGATGAATTGGTTAACATTTTAAATTTACATACAAAGACTTTTGAAGTTACAAATTTACTAAAAGACGTAATTACCGATGAAAAAATAAAAGAAAATCTTATTAAAGATTTGATACAATCTATGAATGCTTCGCCAAATGTAATTGAAGATTTAATGAAACTATCACCTGAAAATTTATCATCAAAACTTATTACGGGAATTGAACTTAAACGTGATTCTCTAACTACGTATTTAAGCGACAAAAAATATGAGATTCCACCACTTCCAAACTTGTTTTATACTCGTGATTGTGCAATGGTTGTTAATAATAGTGTTATCACCGGCTCAATGGCAAATAGAATTAGATCTGCGGAATCTATCATAATGAAACATATTTTCCAAAATCACAAAGAATTTCAGCCAAATAATTTTTACTTTGACGGAACTCAAAATTACGACAATTCACCGACAATTGAAGGTGGAGACGTTTTAATTATTAGAGAAGATGTTCTCGCCATCGGTTTAAGTGAAAGAACTAATCCTCAAGCTATTGATTTATTGATAAAAAATCTTCGAAAAGCAGGTAAAGTAAAACATATTTTCACGATTATTTTACCCAAAGAACGTTCAATGATTCATCTTGATATGACTTTTACAATGGTTGATAAGCATTACGCTGTTGTTTACGAACCGATTATTTTGAAAAAACAAAATGGTGTTGTTCATATTGATTTAACAGGTGATGAAGATAAATATAATCGTGAATTAAATATTATTGAAGGTCTAAAAACAGTTGGTATCGAATTGGAACCTGTTTTGTGCGGTGGTCCCAATCTTCTTTATCAAAAAAGAGAACAGTGGATGGCCGGAGCAAATTATTTCACAATGGCTCCCGGTAAAGTTGTTGGTTATGGCAGAAATATCAGGACTTTTGAAGAATTAGCCAAAGTTGCCAAAATGCCAAGACTTGAAGCAAAAGATATTCTTAGCGGTAAAATAAATCTTAACGATTATGATCGATATGCTATTGCAATTTCCGGTGCTGATCTTCCTCGCGGAGGTGGCGGAGGTCGATGTATGACCATGCCAATTTTAAGAGATGAAGTAAAATGGTAAATTAATCAAAGATATTTAAGCGGCTTCGGTCGCTTTTTTTTTAGCAATTATTTTTTTTATTCCTATCGTATTCTTTTAACCAGTCCGATAAATCTACGCGATTAAAATTCATTTTTGTTTCTTTAATATATTCAATTGTTCCGACAAAATTATTTTTTTCCAAATCTAACAATTCTTCAAAGTATCCTTTTAAAAAACCACGCACCCGATTATCTTCATCAACTTTATCAATTTTTTGATCAAAATTAGATTTATCGAGAGGATTTATTTGATATTTTAGAGAAACATATTTGAGGAAAAAAGGTAAAATTTTTTTCTGTTTTTCTGTACCTAATTCAATATCGACCAATTTGGAATAAAACCAAGTTTCGGGAGGTAAAGTAATGTTTTTTGAAAAATGATTTTTCTCTGAGAGGATTTTCATAAGAATGAATAAAGAGATAACAAAAACCAAACCGTATAAAAATATTTTTAATCTAACTATTGGAAATGAGTTTAACAAAAACAAAACGGAATTATTTAGTAACATTTATCCTATTAAAAACATCGCCTTCATAAGTTAAAAATTCAACAATCGCTTCTTTAGGAGATAAATCCAACATTATATGAGAAGCTGTAAATCCGCGATCATAAGTCTTTTTTGAATGACCGGGATTTATAAAAATAGTGTTTTGCTCTTTATATAATTCAGGTTTATGAGTATGTCCAAAACAGACAATATTAACATCTTCCAAGTCATTTGGAACGTTATTTCTGTCATGAACGAGCAGAAACTTCCAACCTTCAAGTTCGAATTTTATCCAAGGAAATTTGTTCCGAGAAAGATAATCAAGAGTTATAATTCCCGGAACATGATAATATTTTTTATTTTCAATTAGATCATAATTTTCATCTAAATCTCCAAAATAATCTCCAAGATGAAAAACTACCTCGTAATTTACATCCAAAGTCATTTGTTTTCTTAACAATTTTTGATTATTATGTGAATCGGAGATTATGAGAATCTTCATTTTTACATTTTTTCAGGAGTAGAAATCGCCATTAAATTAAGACAAATTTTAATAACTCTTTGAATAATAGTAATGAAGGCTAAACGTGATTTTGAAAGTTCAATATTTTCTGAATCAATGATTGAATATTTTTGATAATATTTATGAAATTCTGCTGCCAATTCGTAAACATAAGTTGCTAAACGACTTGGCTCCAAAGATTCCGAGATTGAATTCAAAAGATTTGGTAATTCTAACATTTTTTTAATAATCTCTATTTCATCATCATTATTTAATCCTTCCAAAACAGAAAGTGATATTTTGCCAATTTTAATTTTTTCTTTTTTAGCTTTTTTCAGGATACTTGAAATTCTTGCATAAGCATATTGAATATAATAAACCGGATTTTCAGCAGATTTTTTTCTAGCTAACTCCAAATCAAAATTAAGATGAGAACTTGATTTTCTGCTAATGAAGAAATAACGAGCAGCATCTTTACCGACATCTGCAATCAATTCATCCATGGTGATAAATTTACCTGATCTCTTTGACATCTTAACTTGTTCGCCATTTTCGAAAAGGTTAACTTGTTGTAGAATTACTATATCCAGTTTAGAAGAATCATATTTTAATGCTTCAATAGATGCCTTTAATCTGGCAATATATCCATGGTGATCCGGTCCTAAAACATCTATCAATTTTTCAAAACCGCGTTGGAATTTTGTAATATGATAACCAATATCAGGCACGAAATAAGTAAAAGTTCCATCCGCTTTCATCAAAACACGATCTTTTTCATCACCAATTTTTGAAGATTCAAACCAAATTGCCTCATCTTTTTCATAAGTAACGTTTGCTTCGGTTAAATAGCTCATAACTTCTTCAACAATACCTTGTTTTCTTAAAGTTTTTTCAGAAATCCAGCTATCAATTTTCACACCGAATTTATCCAAGCTATTGGTTTGAATTTCGTGCATTCTGGTCAAAGCAAAATTTTTCAATTTCGATAAGCGTCCTTTTTCAGAAAAATGGATTAATTTGCTACCTTCGGCATCAACTAATTCTTGAGCTAAATCTTTAAGATAATCACCGTGGTAAGCATCGAGCGGAAATTCTCCGATAGATTCACCGAGTTTTTCTCGATATCGCAATTCTAAAGATTCTGCTAAAATATCAACCTGATTTCCGGCGTCATTAATATAGAATTCTCGCATAGGTTGATATCCTGTATATTTCATAATTCTATAAAGAGTATCACCATAAGAAGCAGCTCTGGCACTGACAATATTTAATGGACCGGTTGGATTTGCACTGATAAATTCTATTAAAATTTTTTTACCTTTTCCATAATCAGTTCGACCGTAATGTTCTTTTTGTTTTTCAATATCGTATAAAGCTTTTTGGAAAAGGCGATGAGATATTTTGAAATTAAGAAATCCGGGACCTGCGATAGTAACTTCTGAAAAGATATCATTCTTTTCTAAACGTTTTTTCATAGTTTCAGCAAGTTTTCGAGGATTCATTTTGCTGTTTTTGGAATTAACCATCGCCACATTTGAAGAATAATCGCCAAATTTTTTATTATTGGGAAGTTCTATCGAAAATGAATCATTATATTCAAAGCCTAGATCATCTAAAACCGAAATTATTTTTTTATAAATTTTTAATTTCACCATATTTGCTATTCTCCTTTTTCCTGATTTAATGCTAACAACTCATCCAATTTATAATATTTCCTGGTATTTGTATCAAATATGTGAATAATCACATCTGAGAGATCCAATAAAATCCATTTTGCGTTATCAATACCTTCTTTACTAAAGATATTTATGCTATTTTTCTTTGCTTCTTTAATGATATTATCCGCTATTGCTCTGATATGAAGATTGTTATCACCCTCACAAACAATTACCGTATCGGTATAAGAAACTCTTTCTTTAACATCATAAATCCTAATGTTAAAACCTTTCTTAATTTCAATCCATTCCTTAATCATATTGATTAAATTATTTTCCATTTTTCTCCCCTATTTTAAATATTTTTCAAAATCATTTCCAATTAAAATCTTAAAATCAACGTCAGAATTTTTATTCTCGGCGTAGAACCATCGTTTTATTCCTGTTAATTCTATAAATTCTTTTAATTTTTTTTCATTCTTTTTTTTGACAGCAATTATAGTTTTGTTATATATTCGATGTCGCGTATTTCCTTGTCCGTAAATTTTAGCATTGATATTTTTAGAAATTAAAAAGTCTCTAAAACGTAAAGCAGCACGGTTAATTCCGCATCCATTCATAACAATCACACTTATCGATGGCAGATTTTCTACTAAATCATCTTTTTTTTTATACTCAGTATTCGTAAATGTTACCAGAAAATAAACGAATAATGCCAAAATAAAAGCTAAAAATGAAAAAAAACTAATTTTCAATTTTGTTGGTGACATTTATATTTCTTCTTTATCAAAAGCCTGTTTTAATTTTTTATACGAACTTTCAAAACTTTCGGGCAAAACTCTTGTTGCGCCGATAGTTGTCATAAAATTAGAATCTCCATTCCAACGTGGTAAAAGGTGAACGTGAAGATGGTCATCAATTCCGGCACCGGCAGCTTTTCCTAAATTCATTCCCATATTTATACCGTCGCAATGATATATCTCTTCAATAACTTTTTCGCAAAGTTGAACGGTTCCAAATAAATCGGAAATTTCTTCAGAATTAAGATCATTCAATTTGGAAACATGACGAAAAGGAACAATCAACAAATGACCGTTATTATATGGATATCTATTCATAATAACAAAGCATGTTTTACTTCTAAACAAAATTAGATTTTCTTCATCATTATTTTTTTTTGGTTTATTACAAAAAATACATTTTTTATCTTTGTTTGATAAAATATAATCAATTCTCCACGGAGAATATAAGATATCGTTATTCATGAATCTTAAGCTCTGTAAATTTTAATGATAATTTTTCTTCGTCAGAATAATTTTTAACAATGTTAAATCCTTCTAAAAATGATGATTTTCCTAATCTGGAATTATTTATTAAAGAATTATGACCGATAAAAGAATCTTCGCCAATAAAGGAATCTCCCAGAATTGTAGAATTTGCTTTGATTATTACATCCTTTTCTATTTGTACATTTTCACCGATTATAACACTATTCGGATTTTCAATAACAACTCCGTTATCTAACCATTTGTCTTTAATATTTGCGTAAAATACACTTTCTAATTCCGATAATTGTTTTGGAGAATTAACTCCCGCAGCTTCGATTGGGTTGTCTAAAATTACAGCGTTAATCTTTTCATTATTTTTCTGAAGAATTTCTAAAGTATCAGTGAGGTAATATTCGTTCTGTTTGTTGTTATTTGTAATTTTTTTTAATGAAGAAAAAAGAGCCTCGGATTTATAGCAATAGATACCGGTATTAATTTCTTTTATTTCTCTTTCTAATTTGGAAGCATCTTTAAATTCAACAATTTTTTGAACAGAGTCATCCGAATTTCGCACAATTCTTCCGTAATGAGCAGCATCATCTAAAACTGCTGTCAAAACCGTGCAAGCTGAATTTGATTTATTATGACCGGCAAGCATCTTCTTCAAAGTATCTGAACTCAATAATGGCACATCTCCGCTAAGAATCATAACATTCCCTTTAAAATCTTTGAGAATTTCTTCAGCAACCATCACAGCATGACCGGTTCCATTTTGCTCAACTTGCTCAACAAAACTAACATTTTCTTTTGAAGGGATAGAAGCAATTACAGCATCTTTTTTATATCCTACAACAACAACAATATTATCTGATCCTGTTTCTTTGGCTGTATCTACAACTCGTTCAATAAATGATTTGTCTGCAAGCTTAAAAGTTACTTTAGGATATTTTGATTTCATCCTTGTCCCTTTACCGGCAGCTAAAATTATCGTAGCTAAATTTTCCATTAATATACCTCTAAAAAATAATTTGTGCCATTTTTTAGTAAGTGCTAATTCTTACAAGTAAAAATTATTTATTGCAAAATAAAATGTAGCTTTGGTGTAATCTTTGTGTCCTATTTTCATAAAATACTTTTCTTTTTTCAATATATATTTTCCAATAACTTTCGTTGAAACTATTTCTAACTTGTCTATATATGGTGAAATATAACTTTTAAGAAATTATATTTTTGCTTCGCTAGAGAGTGGAATTTCGGAATTGTCATAAAAAACTTTACAATTTATCTTTGAAATATTTATTTCTTGTACGATAAAAAAAAGTCAAATTTACAAAATATACAAATTTATTTGCCTTGAATCAAAAAAATTTCTTAATTATAAATTTTATTAAATCTTGTTGTTGATAATTCTGAAATATAACTATTTTTCTCATGGAAAATCTGTTAATAAAATATTTACATTTCCGGTAAAATGGAAAATAAATCGTTATTTTTTTTTTAAAATATATTTTTTTGTTTTCAAAATATTCCTAATCAAAATAATGACAAAAAATATTAAGGATGTAAATATGTTTGAATCAATTGACGACATAACAATTAATTATGAAGAAGGTGACGTTTTGTTGGTAAAGGAATTGGATAAAGAGATTCTTTCTAAAGGTGCTTGGACTACTATTGTTTTTAAATATCAGGATTGGAGTCCCAAAAATGAAGAATACGGAAAAATAAAATATACAATTAGACGTTACCGAAAATTAAATGGCGAGTATCAACAAAAATCTAAGTTCAATATTTCGAGTCCGGATCAAGCGAGGAAATTAATCACAACTTTGCAAAAATTTCTTGATGAGTAATTAGTTTAAAACTTCCGAAATTTTCGGAAGTTTTTTTCTATTAAATTTTAGGCATAATCATTTTCTGTAATAATTTCATAATTGTTTGGATTTTCTCCATAAATATTTGAACCCTCATCGCCATTCTTAATTAGGGTAAGAAGTAGCCAAAAAGAACCGATAATAGGAACAAATTCAATCAAAATAAAAAAACCGCTTTTTCCAACATCGTGCAATCTTCTAACAGTAACAGCCCAACTTGGAACCATCACGCCAATAGAATAAAATGATGAAAGAATACCTACAAATAGGATATTATTCATTGTCCCCAAAAGAATATCAATCAAAAAGAACAATAGTGAAATAAGAAAATTGAACAACACAAACATCCAATATTCTTCTCGGCTCGCTCTTCCGTTAAAATCAGAATAATGTTTCATGACTTTTAGATACCACTTCATTAATTCCTCCAAAAATATTCCGGTAAATTTTAAAATCTTTAATAAAATGCCGAATATCAGTCAAGAAAAGAATAGAACAAAAGTTTTAATTTTTGAACAAAATAATCATTTCAATTTCCCTTAAATCTAAAAAATAATGGTCTTTTAAAATAATAGGTGTCCTTTTTTACAATATTATGTTTACGGAAAAGTTGGTGGAGTATTCTCTTTCAATCTCTAAAACACGATAAACGTTCAATGTTTTGGAAACCGTCGAGTTTTAAAAGCACAGCAGTTAAAAATAAATATTGCTTAATCTTGGATAAATTCCTTTTGACACATATCAAGCATAATATTTTCTGACAAAAAATAATTCGGGAGAATAAATGGAAAACAAAATCTTAGCAATAGTAGAAGGACAAAAAATAACACAAAATGATGTGAATATTTTCATTCATAGATTAGGACCTCAACAAGCACCTCAATTTCAAAATCCGGAAGGTCAAAAAAGAATACTTGATGAATTAATTAATCAAGAATTATTTTTAGCTGATGCGAAACTTAATCAATTAGAACAAACTGAAGAATTTAAAAATGAATTGGAAAAAATGAAAGACGTTATTCTTACACAATTAAATATCAGTAGATTAATGGGTTCTGTAGCAGTTAGCGAAGAAGAAATGAAAAAATACTTTGAAGAAAATAAGGCAAAATATGTTACAGCTGAAGAAGCTAATACCAGTCATATTTTAGTAGAATCTGAAGAAGAATGTAATAATATTCATAAAGAAATTTCGGATGGAAAAATTTCATTTGAAGATGCTGCTAAAAAATATTCAAAATGTCCATCTAAAGAAAACGGTGGAAATTTAGGTTCTTTTCCAAGAGGTAAAATGGTACCGGAATTTGAAGAAGCAGCTTTTAATATGACTGAAAAAGAAATTTCAAAACCTGTAAAAACTCAATTTGGCTATCACCTTATAAGATTAAATCAATTAAAAAAAGCTGAAGAAAGAAAATTTGAAGACGTTAAAGAAACTATTCAAAATGAATTAACTACAGCAAAACAACATGAAATATATTCAAATAAAGTTAATGATTTACATCAAAAATTTACAATTGAAATGAAATAATTTTATTAAAGATGAATCTCAGGATTCATCTTTTTTTTAATTTGGGGGTTACAATGAAAAACTTTGCCAGTGATAATAATGCAGGTGTTCATCCAAAAATAATGAAAAGATTGGCTGAAGCGAATTTTGAACATGTGATTGGTTATGGTGATGATATCTATACGGAAAAAGCAATTGAAAAGTTCAAAGAAGTTTTTGGAAAAAATATAGAAGTATTTTTTGTTTATAATGGCACCGGTGCAAATGTAACTGCTTTAAATTCTGTGCTTCAATCTTTTCAAAGTGTAATTACTACCGAATCTTCTCACATTAATGTTGATGAATGCGGTTCTTTAGAAAATTTATCCGGTTCGAAAATAATTTATATTCCGACGAAAGACGGTAAATTAACAATTGAAAAAATCAAATCTGTAATGCACGGGCTCGGCGATGAACACCATTCTCAACCAAAAGTAATTTCGTTAACTCAAACGACAGAACTAGGTACAGTCTATTCTGCCGAAGAATTGAAATCAATTACTGATTACGCTCACAGCAACAACTTAATTGTTCATATGGACGGAGCAAGAATTTCTAATGCTGCCGTTTATCTCGGTAAAAATCTCAAAGAAATTACTGCTGATGTCGGTATTGATATTCTATCGTTCGGCGGAACAAAAAATGGAGCAATGTTTGGGGAAACCGTGATTTTCTTTAATCCTAAACTTTCGATAAATTATAAATATTATCGAAAACAAAGTGCTCAATTGCATTCCAAAATGAGATTTATAGCTGTTCAATTTGAAGAATTATTAACAGATAATCTTTGGAAGAAAAATGCCGAGAATGCGAATAATATGGCTAAAAAATTATTGGAAAAATTAGAAAGTTTAAATTGTATTAAAATAACTCAGAAAGTTCAATCTAATGGAATTTTTGCCATTGTACCAAAAGAAGTTATTGAAGATGCTTTAAAAAAATATTTCTTTTATTATTGGGACGAAGATAAATCAGAAGTTAGATTTATGGCTACTTTTGATACTTCAGAAGAAGATGTTAATAACTTTTTTTCAGTAATCAAGGAATCTGTAGAAAAGAATAACTTCAATTAATAATTTCAAAAAATAGATTTATTTGCAAACCGGAGAGGAATATGAAAAGAGTAGATTTTAAAAGTGCAAAATCGTTAATTTCAAAAAATGACGTAGTTGCAATGGTTGTTGTAATAAAGCATGACTCGGAAGAATGGAATATAATTCCCGTTCAATGGTTTACTCAAACTTCGCTAAAACCGCCCATGTTTGCTATTTCAATTGGACATTCACGATATTCTTATCTTTGTTTACAAGAAGCTGACGAATTTAATATTTGTATTCCTAAAAAAGAATTAAAGAACGAATTATTGGCTTGTGCAACTTCCTCAGGAAAAGATGTAAATAAATTTGTTGAATTTGATATTGATTATTTTTATGGACGATTTAAGCGAGTTCCAATCATAAAAAATTCATTTGTTGCTTTTGAATGTAAATACGTTTCCCAGATAAAAACAGGTGATCACACAATTTTTATTGGTGAAAGTAAATATTCATGGTTAGCAAAAGAAACAGAAGATTCTTATAATTATCTATCTATGAAAGATTTATAAATTTCAGGAATGATTATTGCATAAATAAGATTAAAGTATAAAATAAAAAGGAGAGAAAATGAAGAAGATAACACTTATTCTAACAATTTTTTTGTTAATTTCTATTTCACTATTTGCTAAAATAGAAGCTCAAACTTACACGTTTCCACAACCAACAATATCTTATGTTGATGGTTATGCTCACATTACAATGCCAAATACAAGTCTTTTCGGAAATCCCGGAGATCCGGCTTTACCGGCATTCGGACTTTCACTTTTGTTACCTTACCAAACAAAAGGAAATATTAAAACAATTAAAGGTGAACCAATTAAAATCAAACTTGAGGCTCCTGTTTACCCGATTCAACAACAATATCCGTTAAGTAAAATCGATTCGGCTATTAAACAAACCGGACCAAATTTTGATGTGTATTCTTTAAAACAATATCCAACAAAAAGCTTTCAAAATCAAAGGACAGAATTTTATCGAGGACACTCAATCTTTACTGCTGTAATAAATCCGATAAAATATCTTCCTAAAGAAAATGCTATTCTTTATTATCCTGAAATTAAAGTAGTTGTAAATTCAGTTAACTACCAGTCAACAAATCTTACGGCTAATTACAGAAGTGATGAAGCAACTAAAAAAATGCTTTCTACTTTCGTACAAAATAAAGATGAAATTAATTCTTATCCGGAAGTTACTCCTTCCAAAGATAGAGAAAATTATGATTATTTGATAGTTGCTTATCCTGATTATGTTAATCAATTCCAGGTTTTAGCGGATTATAAAAATTCTTTAGGTTTAAAAACAAAAATTTATACTACTGAATATATTTATCAAAATTCCGATGGAGCTGATAATCAAGAAAAGATCAGAAATTTCATTATTGACCAATATCAAAATAATGGCATTAGTTATTTACTTTTAGCCGGTGATGCAGATAAAGTTCCGGAACGTGGATTTGCTGTTATGATTGATCAATATCCTGATGATGATATTGCTTGTGATTTGTATTATTCCAATTTAGACGGTACTTGGAATGACAATAATAACAACCTTTGGGGAGAATGGAATGAAAAGGATCTTATCGGAGAATTGGCTGTCGGAAGAGCTGCTGTAGGAACTACAACGGAAGCTCAAAATTTCGTTCATAAACAAATTATGTATCAACAATCTCCTGTGGTTGAGGATTTAACTAAAGGTTTGATGGTTGGTGAAGATTTGGGTTGGACTCCTTGGGGAAAAGATTATATGGAAGAAATTCGTCTTGGATCCACAAATTGGGGTTATACAACCGTCGGTATTCCCGACCAAATAAATGTTGAAACTCTTTATGATAAAGATGCAAATTGGTCAGCGGGGCAGTTATTCAACAAGTTGAATTCAGGTCAAAACTTAGTATTTCATTTAGGGCATGCCAATGTAAATTACGTAATGAAATTCTATAACAATAGTGTAACAGACGGAAACTTTACTAATAATGGTGTTAATCACGGATACTATATTATTAACACTCAAGGTTGTTATTGTAATTCTTTTGACAATAGATCAACTGAAGGTCAAACTTTAAGTTACGATGCTGTTTCTGAAAAACTTACCGATTTGGCAAACGGCCCTGTTTGTTTTATTGGAAATACAAGATATGGCTGGGGAAGCGGTCAAGACACAAACGGCGCTTCTCAACATCTTCAAAGAGAATTTAACGATGCCATTTATGCAGAAAACATTACTGCAATTGGTGATGCTCATCAAAAAAGCAAAACTGATACAGCACCTTTTGTAACTCCGACTTCGGTATTGTTGTGGTCATATTATGAAAATACTTTGATGGGTGATCCTACTCTTGATATTTGGACAAATCAACCTCAAACTTTAGTTGGCGATGTACCTTCTGTTTTTCCTCTCGGAACTCATATTATTAATATTCCTTTTACTATTAATAATGAATATGCTCAAAATATCAGAGTTGCAGCAATAATGAACGGTGAGATTTTAGCTACTACAACTACTGATGAATTTGGGAACTGTATGATGCTTTTGGACAATCCTATTTCAGAAGTGGGTACTCTACATTTAGTTGCATCCGGGCACAATATTCTTGATACAACTTTTGACATTGATATTGTTCCAACTGATACCGGTTATATTGTCGGTCAAAATTTATCTATTGATGATGGAGCTAATAATCAATTGGATTGGAATGAAACAGCTTCAATTAAAATCGATGCTAATAATGTTGGTAATCAACCGGTTGAAAATCTTTATGCAAAATTAGAATTAAACTCTGATTACGTTAGTGTTTTGAATGACTCAATTTGGTTTGGTGATGTTGATGCAAATGCAGATCTTCAATCTGAAAATGGCTTTGATGTTACAACTGTCGCAGAAGTTCCTGAAAATGTAAATATTCCGATTACAATAAATTTCTTTTCAGATCAAGGTAATTGGACTTATACAAATACTATTGTTCTTCACACTCCTACAATTAATTTTAACGATTTAAGTTTTGTTGAAGGTATTGGAAATGACAACGGTATTATCGAACCGGGGGAAGAAATGATTCCTTCCATTAAAATTACTAATAACAGCGGATTTGATTTATCTTATTTGGCTATTAAACTAATTTGTGATAATGAAAATGTTACAATTTCACCTGACACTTTGTTATTTATGAATTTTACAGATAACCAAGAACTTACTTTGAATGATCTGCATATCCAATTATCAGATAATGTTCAAGTAGGAGACAATCTTGTTTTTTATCTTAAAACATATTCTGAACGTGGTTATAAAATAAATAAGTTAATTAATTTCAATATTTCTGCTTTTGCTCAAAACTTTAATTCTTCTGATGGTGGTTTTACTCATACAGCTATTGGTACAGGACATCAAGATCAATGGCATTATACAACTAATGAAAATTATGATAATAATGATGGTGGTGCCTGGAAATGTGGAAGTGATTCAGGTGAATATGCCAGTAATATGTATGCAAGTTTGATAACTCCGCAAATTACAATTCCTGAAAATTCTTACTTAAGTTTTTATCATAAATTAGATGCTGAAACAAATAATTCCACAACAGCTTATGATGGTTGTTTTGTTCAAATTTCAACAGACGGAACAAACTATTCTTCTATAGCTCCGGTTGGTGGTTATCCATATACAATGGTTTCATCTTCTACTCCGCCTAACGAACCTTGTTATTCCGGGACATTCGATTGGCAGATTGCTCAATTCGATTTATCTGCTTATGCCGATGAAATGGTACAATTTAGATTTATTTTTACAAGTGATTTTTATGTTCAACAAAATGGCTGGGTAATCGATAACCTTGTGGTTTCTTGTCAAGGTGAGTTAGTACCGCCAACGAATTTAGATTATTCGGTTGATGAAAATAACTTAGTGCATTTAATGTGGAATTCTCCAAATTCTCAGATTGATGGTTATCAAATTAAGAAAAACGGAATTATTATTGCCGATGATGTTATTTTAAATTCATATATCGATCCCGAACCAATCTCTGCAATGTCAATTTACCATTACTCAGTTGCTTCTAAAAATGGTGATTTAGTTTCTGAATATTCGCCGGAGATAGATGTTCAAATTACTTTTAATGATGATAATAATGCCGCAAATTCCTGTACAAAATTATATGCAAATTATCCAAATCCATTTAATCCTGAAACAACAATTCAATTCTCATTGAAAGAAAATGCTTCGGTCAATCTTGATATTTATAATATTAAAGGTCAAAAAGTTAAATCTTTGATTAATGATAAAATGAATAAAGGAATGCATAAAATTATTTGGAACGGAAAAAATAACGAAAACAACAAATGTGCTTCAGGTATTTATTTCTATAAATTAAAAACTAAGGATTATTCGAAGATCAGTAAAATGTTGATGTTGAAGTAATTCACTATTTCAAAATAAAAAACCGCTCATGTCGAGCGGTTTTTATTTTACCAAAATTTGGATACTATTCTACTTAATCCCAAAAAATGGGGTTTGGCTAAATATTAGATTTATTTTTACCTATTTATGATTAATTCTTAATAAGCAGTGATTAGTTTATATATTTTACAATTTACGAACTTCATTATTTTTATTAAAAAATAATAAATCATTTTTTCCCTAAAGCTTAAAATTTCAAGCGATAATGTTCATTAAGACAATTTTTATCATTTTTAACAAAATAGACTGAGTCGTAAAATTATTAAGTATAATGAGAATAAAACTAAATATTATTAAAGGACATATTAATTTATTGGATTAACATGTGTCTAATTTATCAAATATTCATAAAATTCGTTTTTATATTTCTTAATTTTCTTGACACCTTTATTCTAAAAACATTTTTTTAATTATATAGTTAAATAGATTGAAAATTAATGTCGCAATGATAAGGATTGTTTTTTTTAACAGTTTATTATTAAGGAGTACTAAAATGAGTGCTTTATTAATCATGCTTTTGACGTTTGTTGGTTATATTCTTGCCTATAAATTTTATGGAAAATTTTTAGGTGAAAAGATTTTTAAGTTAGACAAAGACGCGATTACACCTTCTCAAGAATTTGAAGATGGAATCGATTTTGTTCCAACTAAAAAGGAAATTATTTTTGGTCATCATTATACTTCTATTGCCGGTACAGGTCCTATCGTAGGTCCGGCAATAGCCATTATTTGGGGTTGGGTACCGGCTCTAATTTGGGTTTTTCTCGGAAGTATAATTATGGGTGGAGTTCATGACTTTGGAGCTCTTATTATTTCCATGAGAAATAAAGGAAAATCTATTTCCGAATACACAGCGAAATATATTAATCCAAGAACCAGATTCCTTTTTTTCGCAATTGTATTTTTGGAATTATGGATTGTAATCGCAATTTTCGGATTAGTGATTGCAATTCTATTCAAAATGTATCCGGCTTCGGTTTTACCGGTATGGTCTGAAATTCCTATCGCAATGTGGCTCGGGTATATGGTTTATAAAAAAGGCAAAAGCGTTACTTTTTGGTCTATTATTGCAATTATCTTAATGTATATTACCATTATTATTGGTGTATATTTACCAATTACACTACCTACTGTTGCCGGTATTCCACCGACAGGTGCTTGGACAATCATTTTGCTGATTTATGCTTTTATCGCATCCGTATTGCCTGTAATTACACTTTTGCAACCTAGAGATTATATCAATTCTCATGAATTAGTTATTGCAATTATTTTATTGGTTTTAGGTGTTTTCGTTTCTGCATTTTCAGGAAAATTACAAATTGTTGCTCCGGCTTTACAAGTTCATCCGGCTAAAGCACCAAGTATGTGGCCTTTCTTATTTATCACAATTGCTTGTGGAGCGATTTCAGGCTTCCATTCCTTGGTTTCTTCGGGAACTTCTTCCAAACAAGTTAAGTTGGAACCGGATTCATTATTTGTCGGTTATGGCTCAATGTTAATGGAAGGTGTATTAGCAACATTGGTTATTGTAGCTGTTTCCGCCGGTATTGGAATGGGCTATGAACATGGTGGAAAAATATTAACAGGAGTGAATGCTTGGACTTCTCACTATTCTTCATGGGTCGCAGCAAAAGGTTTAGGATCAAAAATCGGAGCATTTGTTATTGGATCCGCTAATATGATTTCTATGATTGGAATTCCTACAAAATGGGCTATTGCAATTATGGGTGTGTTTGTAGCATCTTTTGCCGGAACAACACTCGATACTGCTACAAGAATCCAAAGATATGTAGTAACCGAACTATTTGTAGATCTTCATATGCCTGTTTTCAAAAACAAATATTTAGCAACATCATTTGCTGTACTTACGGCTGCTGCTTTAGCTTTTGCTTCAGGTGCAACCGGTAAAGGTGCTTTGGCATTATGGCCATTATTTGGGGCGGTAAATCAAACTTTGGCTGCATTAGCTTTGATTATCATAACTTTATATCTTAAAACAAAAGGTGGCTCAAAATGGATGATTGCCGGATTCCCTGCAATTTTCATGGTTTTCATGACAATTTGGGCAGCTTTAATTAATGAAATGAATTTTATTCATTCAGGGAAATCCCTACTAATTGTAACTAATAGTGTTGTTATTTTAATAGCAGTTGTTATTGCAATAGAAGGATTTGTGAAATTCTTCCAGCTTAGTGGACAAAAATAAATATAGGGAGCTGCGGATTTTTCCGCAGCTTTTTTAATAATATGCAAAAAAAATTACTAAAATTATACTTACAACTTTTCGTTCCATTCGTTTTATTAGTTGTCGCTTTTTCTTTGGTTGAATATTACGGCACTTATCTTGGTTTTTTTAATATTAATAAAATTGGTAGGACAGCCTTAATTATATTTACTGCTTTTACCGGAATTATTTTTCCAATCTGGAATAGATTGTTATTAGTAAAAAAAATGCGAGATACTAAAGAAATAAGTAACGCACGTTTTTTTGAATTTGAGCAATTACAAATTATTGTTCCGCTTACAACTTTATATTTTGTTTTATTTGGACATTTTATGCAAGTACCAAAAGTTCAAGAGTTTGTTATTGCCATTTTTGGGTTTTATGCAGCTTATTATTCATTTCCATCAGAAAAAAGAATAAAGTTGGATAAAAAGATATTTAGGATTAAAGATGATGAATAAAGATGATATTAGGAAAAAATTCAAGAAATTTTTCAAAATATGGGACGCAACTTTAAGAGCTCACGCTACTGATTATTTAGATTGGGAATTGGAAGAAATGGAAAACATTTTTGCCTTAATTACAATTGGTTCTTTGGTTGGTTTTCCTTCTCCACCGATTCAAATTACTTTGGAATTACTTCCTCTGATGGAAAAAGATTTAAACATTATGCTCGATAAGGTTGCTATTTCTCATGATGCAATTGGCGAACTTTTTGGAGTTTTAGGTATCGATTAGGAAAATATTATGAATCAAAAACTACATTTCTTTATTGGAAAAGGCGGGGTTGGAAAGTCAACAAGTTCCGCGATTTCTGCTATATATTTATCAAATAATAAGATTAAGACTCTTTTGGTTTCAATTGATCCTGCTCATAACCAAAGAGATTTATTTAACAAAGATTTTTCAGAAAAGAAGATGAAGATAAATGATTATCTCTCGGTTATCGAAGTTGATGAATCTTTTTGGATTAAGAAATATCTTGCTCAAGTTAAAAAAGAAGTTAATGAAACTTATACTTATCAAACAGCATTTAATTTGGATAAATATTTTAAAATATTAAAATATTCTCCGGGAATTGAAGAATATGCTTTGTTGTTGGCAATTGAAAATGTTTTAAAAAAAAATCTTGATGTGGAATATATTATCTTTGATATGCCACCAACAGCTCTTACTTTGAAAATATTCTCACTTCCCTTAACCACATATGTTTGGTTAGAAGAATTGCTAAAACTGCGTCTGGAAATTTATAAAAAGAAAGAAATTATCTCAAAAATTAAACTTGGCAAAATCGAAATAGAAACAGATAAAGTAAAAAATTCTTTAGATAGAATGATTATCCACTATTCAATATTGAGAGAACTTTTTCTTTCCGATAAGGTTTTAATAAATATTGTAAAAAACCCGGATATATTATCATTATCTGAATCTATAAGATTGATTTCTAAAATACGGGAATTAGAAATGCATATAAATTCCATTATCATAAATAAATACGATCCTAAAATTTCTCATTCAAAGCACGAATCATATAAAAACGAAAAAGTAGTTTATATCAAAAATAGTGAAAAAAGGTTAAACGGATTTGACGCACTTTCAAATTTTGCTGATACCTATAAAGACGTTTTTAAGGGTTTATTTTCTATTGAAAGTTGATTTAGACGATTAGAATATTATAAAGTAAATTTTGCTATTTGAGTTTTAAAACCTTTTCTTTTGGGACATTATATCGAGCAACTGAATCAGATGTATTCCAAACACTGCCATTTCATTTTTTGGGCTAATTTTACACCAACGATTTTATCATTATTAATCACACATTGCTCATAAAATATTTTCCGGTTAATAATTTAAAAGAAATAATGAATTTTTACAAATCAGGAATATTTATTATCTGAACTTGCTTTACTTTTTCAAATTTTTTTCAATAGAAAATATTTACCTACAGAATATTTTGATTAAAATGTAGAAACAATCTCTTTTTGATTTTAAAAGATTAATCACTTCATAAAAGGAAATTTCTTCTGAAAATACTTTTGGCACAAAGATTGCTTCCTTATTGACTGCGGAGGTTGATTATGAAAATAAATGATTTTTTGTTCAACAGAATAAGTATCCCGGATTTGGGAAAAAGTTTAGATGCATACTCAATGCGTCAAAAAGCAATATCGAATAATATTGCTAATGTGAATACTCCCGGATATAAAGCAGAAAGAGTTTCATTTGAAAAAGCATACAAGAAAGCGGTAAATAGAAACGGTATTTCAGCAGAAAAAACGAATGCTAAGCATATTAAAATTGGAACAAGAAAATTAGAAAATGTTCGACCTGAAATGAAGTTTCGAGATGATAGAGTTAATGATAGCGGAATAAATAACGTGGATATAGATTTTGAAATGTCACAAATGGCGGAGAATAATTTACGCTATCAAATTTCAGCTGATCTTTTAAAAAGAAGATTTAGACTTCTTCAGTCAAGTATCAAAGGAAGGTAAAAATGTTACATTCATTATTTGCAAGCATGAACATCAGTGCCAGTGGATTATCTACTCAAAGAACAAGAATTAATACAATCTCTCAAAATATAGCTAATGTTGATACAACCAGAACTCCCGATGGAACTCCTTATCGTAGAAAAATTGCTATGGTCGCTTCCGGTCAAAAGGGAAAAAAGTTCTCGGAAATATTTTTCGATAATAAATTAGCTATGGAAAAAACCAGTCCAAATCACAAAAAAGATAAGCCGTTTCGCGAACCATCAAAAACCAATCTCGACGGAGTTCACGTATCTGAAATTGTTCAAGATCAATCTCCATTTAGAATGATTTACGATCCGGCTAATCCGGATGCAGACAAAAACGGATATGTTGCAAAACCAAATGTTAATATTGTTCAAGAAATGACGGAACTAATCACTGCGACACGAAGTTATGATGCCAATGTTACTGCGATTAATTCCAGTAAAGAAATGATTAAAAAAGCACTATTGATTTAGGATAGAAAAATGTCATTAACAATCTATAATTCTCCAATTAAGCAGTCGGTAAATTATCAAAAAAAGGTTAGTCATTTTTATCAAAAGAAAAATTCTTTTACAGATAATTCAGAAAAAGTAAATAATAAAACAAGAAAAGATTTACAAATTAGAGACGCTAAAAAAGATGAGTTATTAGATTATTTATCATCTGACGAAAAAAAAATCTTGAAAGAAATCTTCGGATCAAATAATAATGAATCTAAGCTTAATTTTCAGAGGAAAACTGCGATAAACTTATTAAAAGGCAGTAAATTAGACGTTAAACTTTAATTAAAGTGAGGTAGATATGGTTGATCCAAGAATTGATGCTCTAAATCAGATGAGGCAAATGAGCCAAGAAATAAAAAATAATGAAAAAACGGACGAAATTACCGGAAAATCTTCTTTCAAAGATACAATGAAACAATATCTTAAAGATGCCAATGATATGCAGATTAAAGCTGATGAAGATATTAAAAAGGTAATTGCGGGTGATGATATTGATCCGCATCAAGTTATGTTAGCTGTTGAAAAAGCAAATACAAGTTTTGATTTAGTTATGGAAATTAGGAATAAAATGCTTGAGGCTTATCGAGAAGTAATGAAAGGATCGGTTTAGAGAATAAAGTATGAATAATTTATTACAAAGTGTCCAAGGGAAAATAAAAGAAATTAACGGGAAATTAGATCTAAGACAAAAATTAGTTCTTGTTTCTTTATTTATTTTAACATTTTCAATTTTAATTTGGTTAATCACTTGGAGTGCTAAAGTCGATTATGCAATGCTTTTCGGCAATCTTAATTCTAAAGATGCTTCTCAAATAATCAAAAAATTAGAAGAACAAAATGTTAAATATAAATTAGAAAATAGTGGATCCGCAATTATGGTTCCGAAAGATAAAGTTTATAAATTAAGAATTCAATTAAGTTCAGAAGGACTTGTTTCCGACGGTTCTAAAGGTTTTGAAATATTTGATAAAACTTCACTTGGGATGACAGATTTTGTCCAAAATATTGATTACCAAAGAGCTATGGAAGGTGAATTAAAACGAACAATTCAAGCTATAAACGGAATAGAATTTGCCAGGATTCACTTGGTTTTTCCTAAAGAAAAGGTTTTTAAAGAAGATCAGAAAAAACCAACGGCATCTGTTTTTCTGAAATTAAAAAAACGATTAACTTCAAAACAGGTTCAGGGAATTGCCAATTTAATTTCATCGGCAATAGAAGGAATGGATGCTTCTGATGTTACTATTCTTGATCAAAATGGAAATACTTTGACTGAAAATTATGATGATTCAGTAAGCGGACTGACGAATTTTCAAATGAAATTGCAATCTAATGTTGAAAAGAGTTTATCTACTAAAGTTCAAACAATGTTAGATAATATTGTCGGACCTTCAAATTCTGTTGTTAGAATTACTGCTGATTTAAATTTTGATAAAATCGAAAGTACTCAAGAAAAATACGATCCCACCAGTAAGGTTGTAAGATCAGAAGAGGTTGAAAACAGCAAAGATTCAAATCAAAAAGATTCAACATCTACTTCAAATGAACATATAATTTCTAATTATGAGATAAATAAAACAGTTCAACATATTACTAATCAAGTAGGAAATATTAAAAGACTGACAGTTGCGGTAAATGTTAATCAAAAGTTGAAAATTAAAAAAGAAAAGGGCAAAGTTATTAAAACTTATGAGCCGAGATCAAACCAAGAAATCACACAATTAGAAAACCTGGTAAAATCGGCTGTTGGATTTGATTCAAAACGCGGGGATCAAATAGTTCTAAATTGTATGAAATTTGATGATAGTGAATATCAATTGGAAAAAGAAAAAGAACAATCTGAAATTAAGCAAAAAGAAATGATAAATCTTGCTGAAAAGGGTGTTGTTTTAGTTGTTTTGATAATTCTAATTTTTGTTCTTGTAACACAATTCAAAAAGATATTCGCTGTTGCAGAAGAAGAAGAAGAAGAGCTTGTTCGACCGGTTTTGGCTGAGGGAGAAGCTACGGAAGGATTTTATCCGGAAGGAGAAGAAGGTATGCCAATGGGAGAAGGAAAAATATCTTATGCTGTTAAACCTATGAAAGATATAGAATTAGAACAAACAGAAAAACAACAATTGCAAGAATCAGTAAAGAAATTTGTCATGGAGAATCCTGACGTTGCTGTTAGATTAATTAAAAGTTGGCTATTGGAGAAAAGGTCTTAGTTATGGCAGAAAATAATGAAAAAAAAGGATATGAAGAAATTTTGCAATCCTACTCAGGATTACAAAAAACAGCAATGTTGCTTATCGGTTTAGGAAAAGATGCAACCTCGGAAGTTTTCAAATTATTACCGGCAAATGATGTTGAAAATATTACGGCTTGTATCGCGACAACTGGAGCGGTTGAACCTCATTTAATAGATGCGGTTTTTGAAGAATTCTTTCAAATGATTCGAGCTCAAGAATATATAACCATTGGTGGTATTGATTATGCTAAAGAGGTTCTTCAAGAAGCTCTTGGAGATGTTCGAGCTATGGAAATTATTAAAAAAATAGAAAGATTGATGCAAGTTAAAGGATTTAACGTACTTAAACAGGTTGATTCCGTACAACTTTTAACTTTTATTCAAAAAGAACATCCTCAAACAATTGCTTTGGTTTTAACTCAATTGGAACCGGGTCAAGCTGCTAATGTTTTGGCAAAATTACCGGAAGAATTAAGAAATGATGTTATTATTAGATTTGCTTCTATGGAAAGAGTTTCCTCTGAAATGATAAATGCAGTTGAAAGAGTATTGGAAGATAGAATAGATTTCTCACAACAAGGTTCCCAATTTGGCGGGGTAAAATCTGCTGCTGAAATTATCAATATGGTAGGCTCAACAATTGAGCGAACTATGTTGGAAGCAATATCAGTAAAAAATCCAAAATTGGCTGCCGAAATTAAAAATCTTATGTTTGTTTTTGAAGACCTTATTTATCTTGATGATAGAACTATTCAAAAAATTCTTCGAGATGTTGATCAAAAGGATCTTACTTTGGCTCTTAAAGGTGTTGGTGATGAAGTTAAAGCTAAAATATTCAATAATATGTCTGAACGTGCAGCAGCGATTGTTCAGGAAGAAATGGATTTTGCAGGACCTGTTCGTTTGCACGATGTTGAAGTTGCCCAACAATCAATTCTTGATGTGATTAGGAAAATGGAAGAAATGGGTGAAGTTAAACTTTCTAAAGGTGGGGAAGACTTCGTCGAATAATTATGGAGAATTTTACAGTTAAACCGGGATTTAGAGTTAAGAAAGCTAAATTGAGAGATTACCAATCAGTTGATAATACTCGTAAAGTTGATATATTTGATTCTTACCAGAATTCTTTTTTAGAAGAGTTGTTAAATATTCAAAAAACAAAATTAGAAGAGATATTTCAAAATAGTATAGCTGATGAGAAAAAAAAATCTTTTGATGATGGCTTTAAAAAAGGTGTTTTACAAACCGAAGCAAAATATCAGGCTCAAATTCAAAATGTGATTAATATCTTTCAAAATTTAATCAAGACAATTAAAGAAAAATATCCGAAAATGGTTCAACAAAATGAAACGGATATTCTAAATTTAACCTTATCAATTGCAAAAAAAATTGTTGGCGACAGTCTTAAAATTGACCCGCAAATTGTTCTTGAGATATTAAGGAATTCTTTATCTCTGTTAACTGATCACCAGCAGATTAAAATATTTGTTAATCCTGAATCTTGGGAAACCGTTACAACCGGTTTGAAAACACTTAATATTAAATTTGAATTACCAAAAAATACCCAAGTTCTCGGAGATAAAGATGTTGATCTAGGTGGTTGTAGAATTGAAACTGCAACCGAAACTATCGATGGAGATATTTCAACTCAATTTGATGAAATTCAAAGAAAATTATTAAATAAATGAAAAACAATTTTGAATTTAAAAAATATTTGAAAATATTGGATAACCTCAATCCAATTAGACAAAATGGAACAATTGCTAAAATCATTGGATTGATTATTGAATCTTATGGACCTGCTGCTTCTATTGGAGATGTTTGTTATATTCATACCAAAGACGGTAAAAAACATATTGCGGAAGTTGTAGGATTTAAGCACGATAAAACTTTATTAATGCCTCTTACTGATATTTACGGAGTAGCACCGGGAAATGAAGTATCTACTTTTAGAGAACCTTTTGCAGTTGGTGTTGGTGACGATTTATTAGGTCGAGTTTTGGATGGTTTGGGAAATCCAATTGATGGAAAAGAACCACCAAAAATTGTTTCCAAAAGATCGGTATATGCTTCACCTCCGAATCCATTAACAAGAAGAAGGATTACGGAACATTTGGAATTGGGAATTAAGCCCATTGACGGATTGTTGACGTGTGGAAAAGGTCAAAGAACCGGTATTTTTGCCGGTAGTGGAGTTGGGAAAAGTGTTCTTATGGGTATGATTGCACAGAATACAAAAGCGGATGTTAATGTCATTGCATTAATAGGAGAGCGTGGTCGAGAGGTAAGAGATTTTATTGAAACAGATTTAGGTCCGGAAGGATTGAAAAGATCTGTTGTAATTGTCGCTACTTCAGATCAAGCTGCTTTAGCTCGAGTTAAAGGTGCTTTGGTTGCCACGACAATTGCTGAATATTTTAGAGATAAAGGATTAAATGTTCTTTTAATGATGGATAGTGTTACAAGATTTTGTATGGCTTTACGAGAGATTGGTTTGGCGGTTGGTGAACCTCCCACTACGAAAGGTTACACACCTTCTGTTTTTGCAAAACTTCCAAAATTGTTGGAAAGAGCCGGAACGTCTGATATTGGAAGTATTACCGGATTATACACGGTTTTGGTTGAAGGTGATGATATGGATGAACCTATCGCTGATGCGGCACGGTCTATTTTAGATGGACATATTGTTTTATCTCGAAAATTGGCTGCTAAAAATCATTATCCGGCGATTGATATACTTTCGAGTATTTCAAGGGTTATGAATTCGGTTGTAACAGATGAGCATAAAAAAATTGCTCGTAAATTAATTGAAACTTTGGCTGTTTATCATGAAGCAGAAGATTTGATAAATATTGGAGCATATTCTAAAGGTGCTAATCCAAAAATAGATTATGCTATAGATAAAATAAATGAAATTAATTCTTTTCTTCAACAAGGAATAGGTGAAAAAGCGCCATTTGACGATACTTTAAATAAGATTAAGGAAATTTTTAATTACAAAGAATAACGCAAATATTTTTACAATTATTTGATAATTACCATTTTAAAACACAACTTTTATAGAAAAATACTTTGGCACAATTAATGCTTTTTATAAAAGAAAAAATGGAGTTAATGTGAAAAAATTTTCTTTCTCGCTCGAAAAAGTAATGGATGTAAAAGAAATAGAAAAAAAGATTATCCAGAGACAGCTTTTTACTTTAGAAAGTGACTTAAACATAAAAAACAAAAAATTGAAAAAGATATCTAATAAATTTGAAAAAGAACTACGATTCCAAGATGATATGATGAAGAAAAAAGTTAGTTCAAATGAAATAACTTTGCAAAGTAAATATCTCGAATCGATAAAATTTGAAATTGAAAATCAGAATCAAGATATAGTTTTGTTACAAGCTGAAATAAAGAAGGTTAGAGAAAGACTTGCCGAAAAAGCAAAAGAGAAAAAAGCCTTAGAAATTTTGAAAGAGAACAAATTAGAATATTTCAAAAAGCAGGTGAAAAAAAATGAGCAATCAAAATTGGATGATGTTGCTGCTCAAATGAAAATTAGGAGCAAAATATAATGAAAAAAGAAGCAATTATTATTATAGCTATTTCGTTTCTATCCTTTGTTTTAACTAACGGAATGGTTTATTATTTCTATAATCAGAATCTACAAAAAGAAGAGATGAAAAAGAAAAAAGCGATGATTGCCGACAGTTTAAAAAACATCAAATATCCAAAATTTTCATTATTAGATGCTTATCAAAGATTAGAAAAATTGCAAAATTATGTTTCAGACAGTCTTTACACTGACTCTCTTCATACTATAACTAATAATGACCTAAAGTATTTACAAAGTAAAATTAATGCTCAACTTGATACTTTAAAATTTTTCATTAATGTTTCAAAGGAGAAAATTGATAGTCTTTCCACTGAAAATAAATTGTTAACTACTAAATTAGATACAAATAAGAAAATTATTCAAGATCAAAAAGAAAAAATTTCCTCATTGAAGAAAGGAATTACCAAGAGTAAAAATTCTGAAGAACAAGCAAAGAAAGATAAAGCATATAAATATTTAGCTCAAACTTATGATTCTATGGATCCGGAAAAAGTGGCACAGCAAATGCAATCTTTAAAAGATGAAAAAATAATAGAAGTTTTAAAACGCATGAATCAGCGAAAAGCGGGGAAAGTATTGGAAGCATTTCCAATTAACGTTTCGGCTAGAATTGCAAGCAAGATTACAGATTAGGAGAAATTATGAATGCTAAAATTATTACTTTTGCTCAACAAACAAATCTTAAAAAATCAATGAAAACATCCTCTAATTTAATTGGAGGATTTAAAAATGTTCTCAATTCTAAGGAAATAAAGCATTCGGTTATAGGTAAAAACATTCACGATTTTTTCCAAAAAAATGTTGAAGAATTGGATATAGATTTATCTAAAATTAAAGGGAAAGCAAATTCATCGAAAAAAGATGTTTCCGAAAAATATAGAAAAAAGAAAAACGATTTTAAAAATAATAATATGATTTTTGGATTAGTGGAAGGGAAAATAATTGCAAATCCTAAATTAGAAAATATTCTTCTCAAAGAAAATCAGGGGAATAATCTTCTAGAAAATGTTGAAAACAAAGTTGAAGTGAAAAAATCTCATCCAAATTTGAAAGGAAAAGCTGTCTCTGATTCAAAGGCAAAAAATATTGTTCCCAAAAATCAAGAAGCTAAAATTGATTTGAAAAATGGCGAAAATATTTCTAAAGAAAAAATATCTTTATCAAGCGAAAATCTATCTGGGGAAATCTCAAAAACGAATTTGAGAACAGTTATTGATGAAAATGTTAAAACAGCAAAATCGAAAATAGAAAATCCAACCAAAAATATTCTTAATAAAGTTGAGATTGAAAAACCCCAGCCAAATTTGAAAGGAAAAGCTGTTTCGGATTCAAAAGCAAAAAATACTGTTCCAAAAAATCAAGAAGCTAAAATTGATTTGAAAAAAGGCGGAAATATTTCTAAAGAAAAAATATCTTTATCAAGCAAAAATTTATCTGGGAAAACTTCAAAAACGAATTTTGGAAAAGTTTTTGATGAAAATGTTAAAACAGCAAAATCGAAAATAGAAAATCCAACCAAATATATTCTTAATAAAGTTGAGATTGAAAAATCTCATCCAAATTTGAAAGGAAAAGCTGTTTCAGATTCAAAAGCAAAAAATAATGTTCCAAAAAATCAAGAAGCTAAAATTGATTTGAAAAAAGGCGGAAATATTTCTAAAGAAAAAATATCTTTATCAAGCAAAAATTTATCTGGGAAAACTTCAAAAACGAATTTTGGAAAAGTTATTGATGAAAATGTTAAAACAGCAAAATCGAAAATAGAAAATCCAACCAAAAATATTCTTAATAAAGTTGAGATTGAAAAACTCCAGCCAAATTTGAAAGGAA
>JAMOQM010000142.1 GCA_027064005.1 Candidatus Cloacimonadota bacterium
CTTCAAAATAATACTTGCATAAATTCCTTTTAAAAAAAAAATTACCTAAATTATTTTTGGAGGAAAAAATGAGAAAATTGATTTCAATGATTATTTTGTCTAGTCTTATATTTTCAATTAGTGCTATTCAAATTAAACGAATTGAACGCAAAGATTTATTAATGGGACATTGGTTATCCCAATTTGAGAAAGATAGTAACAATACTTATGATCGGAATTTTACACCGACAGATCCACCACCATCAACTGTACGAGCTGCTGCTGAATTTAATCCGTCAACAGCTGTAATCGTAAGATATCCTCTTGGGATTCCTTATGAATTAGTGGTTGATTTATCGCAAGAAATTAAGGTAATCACAATTGTTAGCAATCAATCTTATGAAAATCAAGCAACTTCAAATTACCAAAGTCACGGTGCAAATATGGATAATATCGAGTTCATTACTGCTCCTACAGATTCTTATTGGACACGAGATTTCGGACCTTGGTTTGAATATGACGGTAATAACGAAATCGGCGTGGTTGATTTTCCTTATAACAGACCTCGTCCAAATGACGACAACTTTCCTATTACTTTTGCAAACACATATAATATGAATCTTTTCGGCATGAATGTTGAACATACCGGAGGAAATTACATGGCAAACGGAATGGGAATGGCTGCCTCAACTCAGTTAGTTGAAGATGAAAATCCAAATTTATCTACTGATGAAATTGAGCAATACTTTTTAGATTTTTTAGGTGTTCAAACCTATTTTATTGTCAATGATCCGAACAATACATACATAGATCATATTGATTGTTGGGGAAAATTTTTAGCTCCCGATAAAATTCTTATTCGCTCGGTTCCACAATCGCATCCTCAATACAATGAAATAGAAGAAGTTGCAAGTTATTTCGCTTCTCAACCCTCACCTTACGGAACGCCTTTTAGAGTATATCGAGTTTACACACCGAATAACGAGCCATATTCCAATTCATTAATAATAAACAACAGAGTTTTCGTACCATTAATAAATAGTGCAAATGACCAAGCAGCTATTGAATCCTATCAAGAAGCAATGCCGGGATATCAAGTTATAGGAATCGTAAATACCGATTGGGATATCGGCTGGTTATCTACAGATGCTTTGCATTGTCGAACTCACGAAGTTGCAGACGCAGGATTGTTATACATTGCTCATATGCCTGTTTCTCCTGAAATTTCTGCTGATTCAGCACGCATTAATTGTTCGATAACACCTTTTAGCGGGGCAAATTTAATCACTGATTCTCTTTACGTAGCTTATAAAATCAATAATAGTTCTTATTCTCATTTGAATCTTATTTCAGATGGTGAGAATAATTTCCATGCTACAATCACATCTTTAGCTCCCGGTGATACAATATCTTATTATATCCACGCTTCCGATGAAAGTGGCAGAACGGAAAATGATCCTTACATCGGTGCTCCGGATCCGCATATTTTCCATATTACCGGCGATATGGTTGCTCCTATAATTGATTTTACACCGGTTGAATCTTTAACTACAGAAGATTTCCCTTATGAATTGGTTGCCGATGTTACAGACAATAATTCCGTTTCTCAGGTTGTTTTAGAATATACTTTGAATGGTGAAACTCATAATGAAGAATTTACAAATACGGCAGGCACTACTTGGACTTTGAATTGGAATCCGGTTGGCGTTCAAGGCAATGATGTAATTGAATATAAAATTCATGCTTTTGATAATGCAAATCCTCCAAACGAAGCAACTTCCCCAATAGAAGGATTTTATTCTTTAACCGTTTCCGCTGTTTCAAATAATGATGTTACCAATATCCATTCTCACACTAATCTAATCGGATTATTCCCAAATCCATTTAACACCGGTTCTTCAAGAAAATCAGATTCTACCCATATTAAATATTATCTTCATAATAATGATACTGTTTCTCTTTCAATTTATAATATTAAAGGGCAAATAGTTAAATCATTTAGTAATTTACCACAATCAAAAGGCTTCCATAATGTTAACTGGAATGGTACTGATAATTCAAACCAACCTGTTTCTTCAGGAGTTTATTTTATTAGATTATCAACAAAATCAATTTCACAAATTAAGAAAATTATGGTTATAAAATAAAATAAAAGAGAGACGCTGATTATAGCGTCTCTCTTCTTATAAACTCAAATCTTTATTATACTATTCTTAACGTCCCATTCTCTTTGCTAATTTTATATCGGCCAAAAGTAATGATTAAAAATTCAATTTCAGATTTACCGTTAAGTAATTTTTTTTCAATGTTAACCTGAATATCATTAACAATAAATTGATAATAATCTGAGTCTTTTTTGGGAGAAGGCATATTCTCCGGCTTTACCATCCGACCTGATGGCATTTTTACAGCATTTCATCACCCTTTAATTTGGTAATAATTACCGATGGAAAGAACGCCGCCGTGCATTTTTGTGTAATTAATCAGCTCTTCATTTTCAATAATTAATTCAAGCATAAAACCTCCTATTTTAGTTCTAAGAATTTTTTATTAGAATAAAAACACTTTTTATTTTCTCAACTTCTCTTTTGCCTCAGCTAAACCTTTTGCCGAAAAATCTTCATAAATTTCTTCATTTTTTAGAAAATAAATCCAGTCGTCCAAAAGCTTTGGTAACATCATTAAAGATGCTTACCAGCATAATTTACTAAGTTTTAAGCTATTTTAAATAAGTCAAATTCTTTCATTAAGATTTTCCTACAAATAAAAAACCCACTTTTTCAAGTGGGCTCTTTTGTTTTACTTTAGGAGAAGCAATTTTCTTATTGCAATATTTTTACCGGCTTTTAATTTATAAAAATAAACTCCGGATGAGACATTTTGATTATTTGAATTTAGACCATTCCAAAAATAAGTATGAATACCTTTGTTCAAAACAGCGTCATTTTCAGATATTAATTGCTTAACTTTCTGACCGCGAACATTGTAGATTGTCAAACTAACCGGTTTTGGATTTGGTAAATTAAATTGGATATTAGTTCCCGTGCCGCGACTATTTTTTGAATTAGTCGGACTAAATGGATTTGGATAATTTTTCGTTAAAAATTTCATTGAATTTACATCATCATTATTAGAAACAAATTGGTTTGTTATTTTCAAAAGATAATCTTCTTCATCAGAATCTTGAGTTAAAAGTAATTCGTTTTCCGTTAGATTAACCGAAAGACTGTCACCTTCCAAGATTACATTATAATCTTCAGGGAAATTAGAATTAGTTAGATTTAACGTAAACGTATGGACTGAATCCAAGATAGAAATATGAAACGGAATATCCAATTCATCAGCATCAGAATCTGATAAAAGAGGTTGTGCTATTGATGATAATTCATCGAAAGGAGTTTCTAAATTAGACAAAAAATATGCTTCGTTTCCCACCGAATTAGGTTTTTGAGGATAACGAACGATATCATAACCAAAATCATAATTATTGGAAAAATCATTTGATGATTTAACGGAAAGTTGAGTTTTGTTATTCTCATTCCAAGCAATATTTAAATTCAAATCCCAACCGTTTTCATTATCAAAATCAACTACAGAGCTATTTTCTTCATAAGGATTTATTATCAAACTTAAATCATCCACAAAAGAATAAATCCAAAAAGATTTGCCGGGCAGAATATTAATAGTTTTCGAAAACTCAGAATTATAATCATAACATTTTGGTAGAATTAAACGTGCTTGAACAGCTTCATTAAAGGTATAATTTATCCCATTATGAGAAAATTTAAATTGTCCGATATTGTATGAAATAGGATGAAAATTAGGTACAAAATTCCAACCGTTTACCAAATCAACATTTTGGCTTGTTCGATCATAATTACCATTAACCGTAACATCGAATCCTTCATTTGAATAAACCCAATAAGGAAGATTGGCATTTATTTCATTAACGTCATAATAAGAGTTATTAAAGTATGAATAAACCAAACCGTCTGTTCCTAAAATTTCTTCAGGCGTGAAAGAGTTTTGAATTATTGGATCTGCAAATAGCGACCAACCACTATTACCATTGAAGGTAAATTCGTCGGAAACAATTCCAATTTTATCATCGGAAATATAAGTTTGAACATCGTCATCCACTAAATGAGCTCGAATTTCAAAACGATAATTATCACCAAATATCTCAGGCACAATCCAATCAAAGCTATCAGTATCGTTGGATAATAAATTCGCTATCATAATTTCATTCTCATCATTTACCGCATATAAATCAAAACTTGATATTAAACATTCTAAATTCGCATTCCAATTAATTGTACAGGTTTCACCCGGTTGATAAATCTTGTTTTGAAAATTATTAATTGTAACTTCAGGAATATAGTTTCCCCAATAAATTGTGAAATTTTGAACAGCTGTTGAACTTGGCGTATAAGTATAAGTGTTTTCCAGAAGATTTAAAACATCATTATTATGTTTTAAATATAATCTCTCGGCATCTCTATTCGGATTTAAGAGGGTTATATCAAGAGGTTGACCGGTCATTGAAGTACTAATTGTCAAAAGCCAGGAATCCAATTCATGAATAGGATCATATTCCGCATCAATTTGTCTAATGTAGTGAGTAGCATTGTTATTATTGAAAGCTGTCACAAATCTAGCTTTAATATATGGTGCATCCGGAGTTGTATTGTTCACAATATCAAACCTCGGATCGGTTGAATTAGTCGCAAAATAATTTTTACCAAAATAAACGGTATCGCAAATTCCACTTAATTGGCTTTTTACTTCCAACTGAAAAATATGTTCCGGTATTGCAGATCTTACTTCATTAATAACATAGGTTTGATCATCTGTAGAAACAGCAGAAATACGATAATCATAAAGATGATTTTGCTCAACTAACTCATCATTATAATAGTAATAACTACCGCTCGCATCAGGGAGAAGATCCGGATTATCAATATAAGAAGAAATTTGTTGGAAATTAGCATCAAAAAGATTCTTCTTTTCAATAATGAATCCTGCCAAATTATCTTTATGAGAAGCATACCAGCGTAACTCTACTTTTTGGTCCAGCCCGGTTGCTGTAAAATTAGTAACATTCACAACGCCGGTAAAATCATTAACTTCGTTTGATAAATCTGAGAGATGACCGCTTTTATCCTTAGCTCTAATCTTGAAATAATATTCTTGATTAGGATCTAAACCGGGAACAGTAATAAATGATGTAGCTTGGCAAGCTAAAAGTTCTTCATCATTTCGGTCATAAATAGTATAATTTTCGTCATTAATCGGTTCGGTAGCATATAAAATTTGATATGAGTCAAAATCAAAATCGGAAGATCGATTCCACTTCAAATTAATAAGATTGTAATTTGTATAATTTATTTCCAAATTTGTAATCCGCATCGGTGGATTTGGATCTGAATATAAAAAATAATGATTTAAAGTTTCGGTCATCGAGTCAATCCAAGGAGAATAAAAAGCAAAAGTTTTATCAAAAATATGGTTCATATCAAAAGTTTGCGTTTCCGGATTATAACCATAAAACCAATAATAATTAGAATTTGTTTGCGGATAACAATTAGGAAGTTCATCCATTTCTATATGAAAAAACGGATCAAAAATGTCATAATCTGTCCAACCGGAACAAGAATATTGCATTTGTCTATTTTGAGAATATCCAGGCAAATCTATATTATTGGAAATTTCTAATGAATCATCTTCCGATTGGTAATAATAAAAGCTATCTTCCGAATAATTTACACTAAAAAAATCGGAAATCGTTTCCTCGGTATTAAATCCAACCGTATTTTCAGGATGTACAATATATGGAACGTTATTAATCAAATCGTTATGTTCATTTGATAAATCTCTGATAGGTAAATCAGGATGATCTTTTCCATTACCGGCTGAAACCTGGCAGGCAGTATGGTTTTGATGGCGATTCCAATCATAACCGTGAATCTGGAAAGATAATTCTCGATGGTTTAAAGTTGCTCTAATTTCATCACAAGCTTTTTTATATCCCAAATTGAGAGGATGTGTTGCAATTCTGGAAGCGTCACTTAAAGATTTTGAATTGTAATACGGCGGTACATTTGTCCAAAGGACTTCTCTTCCGGCACCCGACATTAATAAAAATCGAGCATCCCAATCTTCAAAACATTTTATAGATACAGCACCGGTTGTAAAATCATCGTTAACATGAGGTGCCGTGATAATAATCGGATTCTCGCTATCCGGAGAAAATATATATAAACCCCATCCGTAATCAAATGAGCCCAATTCATCATCATCCGTATTTTCCGTACCGTTATCGTCAGAATAATTCATATCCAATTGCTCTCGAAGCATATAGTAATTACGATTTGTGTCAGTATCGTGAAAAAGAACGATTTCATACGGGAAATTATAAAGTGTTATCAATGATTCTGCCAAATCATAATTCTGATTTACAAAGGCAACGGTAATCTCTGTCCACTGACTTTGTTCAGTAGCTGATGGCAAGTGGTAAGTTCCAAACCCATTTGTTTGTCGATCCCACGGTGAATACAAATTATAGTTATTAGAGGCAATTCCTTCACTTACATGTGAAAGATAATTATCATATTCGGTGTTTTCTGTTTGCCCAAAGATAAAGCTTTTTAAGGAAGCGGTTTCTTCAACAATACCAAATAAAAAGAATGGGATAATTAAAAATGCGACAAATAGATATTTTCTCATAAAATCTCCTTTTTTTTTACATATGAACAATCAGTTATGAAATTTTTGTTCCAATATATTTTACATTTTCAAAAGAAAAATATTTCTAAAATATTTTCCGTATCAATGACATTTTCGATAAATATCGTAAATAGAAATATTGACAATAGTCGTAAAAATAAAAATTGTTGTCAAGAATAAGCTGATAAATAATCAATATCGTTTACAGTATAAAATAAGTTTCGTTTACAAAAAAAAGGAGATGTCGTTGAAAAAAGAAGCAATTGTAATTTTAGGCGGTGGCAGTGCAAAAGGTTTGGCACATATCGGAGCATTGGAAATCATAGAAAAACATTATGAAATAAAAGGAATTATCGGAACAAGTATGGGGTCAATTATTGGTGGATTATATGCTGCCGGTAAATCACCAACCGAGATAAAAAAAATATTTAAAGGATATAAGCTATTAGATTATCTTTCCATAATATCTTTCCCATTTCCACATAATGGATTTGTCAGCTCTCAAAAATTTGAAGAAATGATTTTTGAGAAAATTGGGAATATTCACATTGAAGATTTAAAAATACCATTCGTCGCAGTCGCCTACAATTTAAGCAAACATCAAACAGTTTTAATTAACAAAGGAAAATTAAAATTTGCGATGCAAGCCAGTTCTTCAATTCCAATTGTGTTTTCTCCCTTTAAATCAGAAGGTGATTTTTTTATTGATGGAGGTATTGAATATCCTCTGGCTGTTCCTTTTAAAAATATTTTTGGGGACTATTTTTCTATTGCGGTAAATGTTTTACAACCGATACCAATCGTTCCTGTATTTCATGAAATTAAAGAAAAAGATAAATCAAAATTTTTTGAAGAAAATAATCTCAAAGAAGGCTTAAAATCAATTACTGACAATCAAGCATTTTTAGCATCCAAATCAGCAACTGTTTATCAACCCGATATCTTAATTAATGCCCATTTACCTAATGTTAATTCTTGGGAATTTATGAAAGTTGATGAATTTTATGAAAGAGGAAAATATGCTGCCCAGAAAACGTTTGACAAACTTAAAACAGAAAATAAATCCTTCACGAACTTACTTACTGAAAAATATGAACAATTAAAAGAAAAAATAGGTAAGATCAAAATAAAATATCCTTAATCATTAGAAAAAAAAGGAGCTAAAAATGAAAAAATTATTACTCATTATGATGGTAATATTTACAATTACAATTTCCGCAAAAGAAATTACAATCTTTCACCTCAACGATACTCACGGACACGCCTGGTCATTTTCGGAATATAACAATCCAAATATCGGAGGATTTGCCGTTATCGAATCTATAATGAAACAAGAAGGCGGAAAAAATAGTTTGTTTTTACATGCCGGTGATATAAATACCGGAGTTCCGGAATCAGATATGCAAAATTGTGAACCGGACATTAAGGCATTAAATATTATGAATTTATGTGCAATGACTGTTGGGAATCATGAATTTGACAAAACAAGAAAAGTTTTATTAGAAGAAATGAAAATGGCTAATTTCCCGTTTTTATCGGCAAATATTTATAAAGATGGAAAATTATTTTTCAAACCTTATATTATTAAAGAAATAGATGGAATTAAAATTGCCATATTTGGTTTAACAACGGAAGAAACAGAAATTCTTGAACCATTATACAACAAAGATTTGGTTTTCAAAAACGCTGTTGAAGTTTCTAAAAAATTAGTTCCGAAATTAAGAGAAAAAGCAGACATCATAATTGCTTTAACACATTTGGGAATTGGAAAATCTACCTCTCCAAAATACACTACTTCCAATGAATTAGCTGAAAAAGTAAATGGGATTGATTTGATTATTGACGGACATTCTCACACTAATCTTGAAAAACCAATCATTATTAATAAGACTGAAATTTTCCAAGCAAAAGATTTTGGCGAATATCTCGGAAAAATAACCGTTAATTATGATCAGGGAAAAATCCAAAATATAGAATGGCACAAAATACCTGTTAATTTGAAAAAATATTTAGGTAAAGATAAAGATGGTAAAAAACAATTTTCCTTTGTTGAAAAAGAATACACTCCCGATGCAAAAGTTCAAGCACTTCTCAAAAAATATAAGGAAAAAGGTGCAGAGAAATTGGACAATGTAATTTGTAATTCTGAGATTTTGCTCGATGGTGAAAGACCAAAAGTCAGATCAATGGATACAAATCTCAGCAATCTCTTAACTGATGCAATTAGATGGAAAGTTGGTGCTGATATTGCCTTGCAAAATGGAGGAGGAATTCGCTCTTCTATTAAACCCGGTAAAATCACAACTCGAGATATTTTGACGGTTTTGCCGTTTGGAAATACTTTGTACGTTTTAAATTTGAAAGGCAGCGTTATTAAATCGGTTTTAGATTTTGCTGCTAAAATTCCGGCTGGGAAAGGTTCATATTTACATACTTCAGGTCTTACTTGGACAAGTGAAAACGGTATCCCAAAAAATATTTTAGTTGCCGGGAAAAAATTAGATTTGAATAAAACCTATAAAGTTGTAACAAATAACTACCTTGCTTCCGGTGGTGATGGTTATAAAATAATTGGCGAACATAAATCTCAAGGTTACGATACCGGATTTACAGCTGCCTCTGTTTTAGGTGAATTTATGCAAAAACAATTGAAAGGTGAAATTTCTTCATATTCAAATGTTTTACGCTATAAAAGAAAATAAAATATAAATCTACTGGTGAAAGTGGTGTTGAAAAATACCGCTTTTTCTTTTTAAAAAATTAAAAAATCAAAATTAATAACAAAACAAACATAAAATATTTCATCAAACTAATCGAATTTATTGACATTTTAGCTAAACAGATTTTGATTGGTAAACTTATGTTTTTAAGGAGTTAATAATGAGTTCAACGGCTGTTCTTGGCTGTATGTTTGGTGATGAAGCCAAAGCTAAAATAGTAGATGTGTTAGCCAATAATTCGGATTTCGTAGTAAGATTTCAAGGCGGAAGTAACGCCGGTCATACAATAGTTTCAAATGGTAAAAAGATAGTTCTTCACTCTGTTCCTTCCGGTATATTATATGATAAAACCGTATGTATTTTAGGAAGTGGCGTTGTTGTTGACCCATTTGCATTAAATGAAGAAATTACTCAATTAGAAAAACAAGGCATTAATGTATCTAATCGTTTTTTTATTGATCCACGTGCCCACATCGTTCTTCCTATTCATCAAGAATTAGATTCTAAGTCTGAAAATGACAAAAGAAATAGAACTAAAATTGGAACAACTAAAAAAGGAATCGGGCCAACTTATGCTGATAAATCTGCAAGATTTGGTATCAGATTTTCCGATTTATATAATATTGATTATTTGAAAGAAAGACTAACCAACCTTTATTTTTCTCATCATTTAGAAATTTCTAAAGAAGAAATTGATAAATTGGTCGAGAGTTTATCAGAAATATCTAAAAAATTCGAACCTTTTAAAATGCAAGTTCCTTACTTTATTAATGAACAATATGAAAAAGGTGCTGATATAATTTTTGAAGGAGCTCAAGGGACACTTCTTGATATTGATTACGGAACGTTCCCATTTGTAACATCGTCGCACACTGTTTCCGGAAGCATCACAATTGGTTGCGGTATTTCTCCCAAAAAAATCGACCGAATCGTCGGTGTTTTCAAAAGTTATTTTTCTCGAGTTGGCGAAGGTCCTTTTCCAACGGAATTATTTGATGAAATTGGAAATACGATTCGCGAACAAGGTCATGAATTTGGTTCAACAACCGGAAGACCGCGACGTTGCGGTTGGTTTGATGCAATTGCAGCAAAATATAGTGCAATGATAAATGGAGTTGATGAAATTGCTTTAACATTATTAGATGTATTAAGCGGACTAAAAACAATTAAGATTTGTACAGCCTATATTATTGATGGGAAACGCACTTTAGAATTTCCTTACGATACAAATTCATTGAATAATTGTGTCCCTGAATATATTGAATTACCCGGTTGGAATGAAGATATTACAAAAATAAAAAAATATGATGATTTACCTAAAAACGCAAAAAATTATATAGAATCAATTGAGGAGTTAATGGACAAAAAAGTTTCGATAGTCTCGGTAGGACCAGATCGAAATCAAACTATTTTTAGGAGTTAAAGAAAATGAGAAAGATATTTCTATTAATCATGATAATTTTACCGATCATGATATTTGCTGAAACAAGTAACTTCGTTGCACCGGAATTTATCGGTTCAATTTACGACACTTATTCAAAAAACTATCTTGGAGCAGATGTTTCCTCAATGGGAAATACCGGAGCTTCACGATTGGGAAATATATCGCATGCTTTGCTAAATCCGGCTGCTTTATTTTCCAAAAATATTGAAATTTCTTTCGAATATCTTTCTAAAAAGAACAAAGGTGAATTAGACAATAACAGAGACATGCGTTACAAATCTTACAGTCCTGTTGGACTAATCGGGATTTCATTATCACCGTCAAAAAACTGGTCAACCGGATTTTCAATTAGCACCCCAAAAAGCATTCTTTATGATGATTTTCAGTGGAACTTACCTACAAATGTAAGAATTATCAAACGTCCCGCATTTAAAGAGACAAATTATATCTTAACAAATTCTTATAGATTCTCAAATTTATCGCTGGGATTGAATTTAATTTTAGCAAATTATTTTTATGAAGATTATGGCGAATATTGGAGCTTTGAATATTTGGAAATTAATAAAACATTTATGAAATATCAACCCGGTATTTATTATAATTATCATCACTTTTCATTTGGAAGTTCATATACTTTTAAAACTAAACAAAAATTTAATTTAGGTGAAGAAAAATACAATACAACAATTCCCTCAAAATTCACGTTTGAAAGTACTTACAAATTAGATAAATTTTCTATATCAGCTGGATTTGATTATGAAAAAACAAGTGAACAATCAAATCTTTACAGTGACAAAAAACAATATAAATTCGGAATGAAAATCCCTTTAAACACGACCGTTTTGAGACTCGGATTTTTCTCATCACCTTCAATTTTTTCAGGAGATATAAATTATTATGGATTAGACATTATGGATAACAGCCAGCATACGGCAAATTTTTCAAAAGCTGATTCATTCTTTTTAACCGGAGGACTTGAGTTCAATCTGCCTTACACAAAAATTATGTATTCGGTAGTAGGAGACGTCTCCAATAATACACCTCTTGAAATGATAATTTCTATTAGTGCTAACATTAGTAGCGTTAATAAAAAAATAATGTCTGTAATCAATGAATAAAATTAAACTCTCGATCGAAAATAAAGAAATTGATGCAATAGTAGAAGAATTTATTGAAGAATTCTCGGTTCCAATATCTTCCTCCACCGATAATCCGGATGATGATGTTTTATTAATTACAGATAAGGAAGATTTGATTATCCCAAATCAAATAAAATCTTCATCAATATTAATTTGCAATTTGTCACATCTGATTTCAGAAAAAAAAATTAGAAAATTTAATAATATCGTCCAAATCTACAAAAACGATGATATCGGTAAAATTAGTATTTATCCTGCGTTAAAAGATATAATATCTAAAGAAAATAATCCCGATGTCCATACGTATTATTTTTCATGCCACAGCTTAATTAATAATATAGATTATGTTGCTAAACAAATCAAAGATATCACGGAATATTTTGAAATTGATGAGCAAACTATATTCTATATAAACATAGTTTTAAGAGAATTAATGCTGAATGCTATCGAACATGGTAACAATGAAAACTACGATAAAACCGTGGAAATAATTTTTTCCTTGCATTTATTAGACAATATTTGTATTTTGAGTATTAAAGATGAAGGCGATGGTTTTGATTGGAAAAACCGCTCGGAAATGATTGAAAATGAAGATATTTTAAGAAATAGACACAGAGGAATATTTATCGTGGAAAATATAGCTGAAAAAATAAATATTAAAAAAAACAAAATTAGTGTTCAATTGCGCTTTAAGGAGAAAGAATGAAAGTTATAGTAAATGAGCAAACTTTAGAGTTAGTTTTTGAAAAAGACTTAGTAGCTTCTAATCTTGATGAACAAACAAAAACTATCAAAAACTCGTTAAAAGAAAACACAGATGTGAAAAAAGTAAGTCTAAACTTTGAAAACGTAAAAGAATTAGACTCATTGGGCATAAATCTTGTCATTGCAACATTTAAAGAAGCAGATGAGAAAAAGAAAGAATTTAGCATTTTCAATACTTCCACTTCAATAAAAAACCTGTTCCATTTATTTAAACTTCATACATACTTTGATATTTCTTAGGAGGTTATATGATCGGACAAGATCCTGAAATGCTCCAAATGTTTCTTGAAGAATCTCAAGAACATCTATCAGGTTTGGAACCGGATTTATTAGAGCTTGAAAAAACAAAAGATAATCCGGAACAAGAATTAATAAATAGAATTTTTAGAGCTGTTCATAGTTTGAAAGGTTCTGCCGGATTTTTTGGTTTTGATACAATAACAAAAATCAGCCACGCAATGGAAAATCTGCTCTCGATGGTTCGAGACGGAAAACTTAAACCGACATCAGAAATGATTACAACTTTATTGGACGGAACTGATAAGCTTGTAATGATGATCAATGATGTTGATAATTCCGATACAATTGATATTGAAGAAGATTTAAGAAAAATAAACATCCTAATGACAGGAAAACCTATTGGTGGAGAAACTGTTCAAGTAAAACCAAAAGAAGAAGATTCATTATCTGAGAAATTGGTTAAACAATTCCAAATAGATCCTATGGATTTGAAAAAGGTGATTTCTCATGGTCATTTTTTATATGCAGTAAAAGCATTTACTCATAAAGATATGAAAGATCGTGGACGAACACCAATGGATTACATCAAAAATATCCAAAAATTGGGTTCTTTAATTGCCTCATATTCAGACATTTCCACAATTAATGGTTTAGATAATTTTAATACTAAAGATATCGCTTTCGTGTTTTTATTCTCATCTGTTTTGGAACCGGATTTAATTGCTTTAGGGCTTGAAGTTCCGGAAGAACAAGTTACACTTTTAGAACTTTCAGAAATTAACGATTCCAAAAAAACGGAACCGAAAAAAGAAAAAGCTCCCGCAGAATCAAAAGAAAAAGAAGAACCGAAAGAAAAAACAAAAGAAGTTAAAATTCCCGAACCCAAACCGGCTAAAGAAAAGAAAAAAGTCGTTCACAGTGAAAACACTACCAAAGAAACTCTCCGCGTTCATGTCTCATTATTAAATGATCTAATGACTCTTGCCGGTGAAATGGTTCTGGCGCGTAATCAACTTTTACGAATGACAGAAGGAATTGAAAAAGATATTCCGGGTTTACCCGCTGTTTTACAAGATATTAATATGACAACAACCCTTCTCCAAGGTAAAATTATGGATACCAGAATGCAACCAATTTCTGCCATCTTTAATAAATTCCCAAGAGTTATTCGAGATATGTCAAAATTATTGAATAAAAAAATCCATCTTGAGATTACGGGTAATGATGTAGATCTTGATAAATCAATTATAGAAAATCTTTCTGATCCTCTCACCCATCTTGTCAGAAATTCCGGTGATCACGGAATTGAGATGCCTGAAGAAAGAAAAAAAGCGGGCAAAAACGAAACCGGAACAGTTTGGCTAAAAGCTTATCACGAAGGTGGAAAAGTTAATATTGATGTTATTGATGACGGTCGAGGACTTGATCCGAAAAAACTCGTAGCCAAAGCTATAGAAAAAGGTATTATTACTGAACAAGATGTGAAACATATGTCCAAAAAGGATATTTACGCCTTAATTTTTAAACCCGGTTTTTCAACGGCTGAGAAAGTTTCCGATATTTCCGGTAGAGGCGTTGGAATGGATGTTGTGAGAACTAATATTGAAAAACTTGGTGGAAGTGTCAGTATTGATTCAGAACTTGGGCAAGGAACAACAATTAATTTAAAACTTCCTTTAACTTTGGCAATTATTCCATCCTTAATAATTAATGTCCAAAATATGCATTTTGCTGTTCCGCAAATAGCTTTGAAGGAGTTGGTTCGATTACGACAAGGTGACGAAGGAAAACAAATTGAATATGTAAACAATTCACCTGTTCTCAGATTAAGAAATAAATTGCTCCCAATTGTTTATCTTGAAGAAGTCCTTAAACTTCCTAAAGTTGAGAAAAAAGATAAAAGCACGCGAATCTTGGTGTTGCAGCAAGATGAAAATGAATTCGGACTTGTTGTTGATGAGATATTCGATAGTGAAGAAATTGTAGTTAAATCTATTCCTCGATTCTTCTCCGAATCAAAATGTTACTCCGGCTCTACAATTATGGGAGACGGTTCGGTAGCTCTAATTCTTGATATTACGGGGATAGCAATTCAAAGTAATTTAAAATTCCTTGATGAAAAAATTAACTCCGGAACAAATAGCAATGATAATGAAGAAGATGAATCTTCAAATGAACTTCAAAACTTGTTATTATTTGAAAATGCACCGCAAGAGTTATTTGCCTTAAATCTTGATCTTATCAAACGTATTGAGAAATTACCTATTTCAGGAATTGATAAGGTCGGCGAAAAAGAATATATCATTCATGAAGGTAAAAGTCTGTTGGTTGTTAGATTAGAGCATTTCCTTCCTGTCAAAACAGCTCCGGAATCCGAAGATGACATCTACGTCATTATCCCCAAATTATTGGAAAATCCAATCGGTATTATTGCTCACAAAATCATTGATGCAATTGAAGTTGATGCAAAAATCGATACTGAAAACATAACAGCTAAGGGAATGATTGGTTCGGCTCTGATTAATAAAGAAATTGTTCTTTTCCCTGATATTTATGAAATTGTTGAGATGGCTGATCCTGAAAAATCTCATAAATTCAAATCAAGTGAAAATAATAAATTTAAAATATTATTGGTTGAAGACACGCCTTTCTTCCGAACATTAGAAAAACAATATATCACATCAGCAGGATATTCGGTAGATACTGCAGTTGATGGATTTGCCGGATTGAAAAAAGCAAGTGAAAATAAATACGATTTGTTTATTGTTGATATAATTATGCCACGAATGGACGGAATGGAATTTGTAAGATCAATTAAACGAGATCCGAAATTAAACAATATTCCTACAATGGCTCTGACCACTTTGACAAATAAAGAAACAATGGAAAAAGCTTTTGAAGCAGGATTTGACGAATACGAAGTAAAAGTTCATAAAGATAAGCTTTTAAGAAAAATCAAAGATCTTCTTCAAGTCGATTAATTTTAATAAACTAATAATAAATATAAGGTGGTAATTTATTACCACCTTTTTCTTTATCTATAAAATCAATTTTTAAGGATTTTTATCCCTATTTTTAGATTGAAAATAAATTTTTATTCTTGTCAAAAATCGTACTATTTTAAGATTGTAAAAAAATTATAGGGAGATAATATGAAAAAGCATGAATTGGCTTTGATATTAGATTTTGGTTCTCAATATACGCAATTAATTGCAAAACGTACACGTTTATTAAATATATATTCAGAAATTGTACCGTTCAACACTTCGTTTGAAAAAATTAAGGAAATGAGCCCTAAAACAATTATTCTTTCCGGAAGTCCTTTTAGTGTAACTACTGAAAATGCTCCTATTCCCGATAAAAGAATTTTTGAAATGGGAATTCCGATTTTGGGAATTTGTTACGGAATGCAATTAATAACAAAACTTTTCGGTGGCAAAGTTTCCAAATCAGATAAAAAAGAATATGGATTTGCTCAAATTACAATTGAAGACAAGAACTCTATCTTTTCAGAATTATCAAACTTGGAAGATGTTTGGATGAGTCATGGCGATGCTGTTGAAAAACTTCCCAAAAATTTTCACCGAATTGCTTTTTCGGACAATTCCCCGTATGCAGCAATTGTTAATGATAAGAATAATATTTTTGCACTCCAATTTCATCCGGAAGTTGTTCACACAAAAAACGGTCTAAAAATAATAGAAAATTTTCTCATCAAAATATGTAATTTTTCTAAGGATTGGAATTCCTCATCCATAATCGATTGGGCAATAAATTCTATTAGTGACAGAGTTGGAGAAGATCAGGTCATTCTTGGTTTGAGTGGTGGTGTTGATTCTTCGGTAACTGCTGCACTTTTACACAAAGCAATCGGCAATCAATTAATTCCCATTTTTGTAAATACAGGATTATTAAGGAAAAATGAAGTTGAAGAAGTTCAAAGAATTTTTAAAGAAAGCTTTAATTTAAAATTAATCACAATTGATGCTGAAAATATTTTCTTAGAAAAATTAAAAGGCGTTACTAATCCCGAGAAAAAAAGAAAAATTATTGGCAATACTTTCATCGACATTTTTGATCACGAAGCATCTAAATATCCGAAGGCAAAATTTTTGGCACAAGGCACTCTTTATCCTGATGTAATTGAAAGCGTTTCATTTAAAGGACCATCAGCAACAATAAAATCTCATCACAATGTTGGCGGATTACCTGAAAAGATGAATTTGAAATTAGTTGAACCACTTCGCGAAATGTTCAAAGATGAAGTTAGAGAAATCGGTCGTGAATTAGGTCTTCCTTCTAATATGGTTGATCGCCACCCATTCCCGGGACCAGGTTTAGCTATTCGTATTATAGGTGATGTTACAAAAGAGAAAATTTCATTATTGCAAGATATTGACAATATTTTTATCCAATCATTAAGAGATGATAATCTTTATCACACAACTTGGCAAGCATTTGCCGTACTTCTTCCCGTCCAATCTGTGGGAGTTATGGGTGATGAAAGGACTTATGAAAATGTTTGTGCTTTACGTGCAGTTTCCAGTGTGGACGGTATGACTGCCGATTGGACAGAATTTCCTTATGATTTTCTTAAGAAAGTTTCCAATAAAATCATTAATGAAGTTCAAGGTGTAAATCGGGTAGTTTATGATATCAGCTCCAAGCCACCTGCAACAATTGAGTGGGAGTAAGATATGAAAAAATTGGTTTTTATCCTGTTACTTTTTTCCAATCTTCTTTTTGGAAAAACTTTGGCAACAATCGGGAAATATAAAATTACTGATAATGATGTAATTGCCGCCCTAAATTCCGATGGAATTGTTGATTATGATGATGCTAAATTTCAGGAAAAACTAAACAGTTTAATTGAAGAAAAAAAATTGCTCCTTTATGCAAATCAAAACAATATCAAAGTAGATGATAAAGAAGTGGAGACTTTTTTTATTCATGAATTTGGAAATCACCCGAGTTTTAGCACTAACGGAGCTTTTGATTACAGCAAATATCTAAGGCTTAAAAACAATCCAAAAATAAAACTAATCTTTAAATCCATCAAAAAAGATTTGCTCCTCAAAAAGACCAAATCTATTATTTGTGATCAATTTCAATTGTCTGATGAAAATTTATTGGAAGAATATATTAAACGTAATGCGAAACTTGATTTGAATTATGCAATTCTTCCTACAGATATGATTGACGTTCCTTCAGAATTTGATCCGATGGAAGTATATAATTTTAATCCCGCAATTTCTAAAGAATATTTTACTGATGAAAAAGTTAAAGCCGATTTTTGCGTTATAAATGATTCGACATTTAAAAATCGGGTTATTGTCAATAACAAAGAAATTGTGCAACTATTTAACGAAAAATATTCCAATTCTGCACCTTTTGATGAAATCAAAGACAGTTTAAAGACAATTTTGCGGAAGAAAAAAAGTCATGAATTAGCAAAATCTTTTAGTGATTCTCTGTTAGTTGCCTGGTCTTTATCAGATTCAATTTCTTATCCTGTTTTGCATTCGGGATATCTTCGCCGAGGAGATAAATTCTATAATATCCCGAAGGGTGAAGAAATCGTTAACAGCTTATTTGATTCAGATTTTCAGCCGAGATTAATGGAAATTAAAGGTGGTTTTGTGCTTTATAAATTAGTGGATAAAATTAACAAAAAGCATCTTACTCTTAAGGACAATCCAAAATTATTTTGGGAAAAATATAGAGATTTCAAAATGAAAGAATTATCTAAAACAAAATATAAAGATATTTATTTGCAAAATTTAGATAAATTTATTTCTCCGGCTGTAAGTTTAAATTATATCATTATTAATAAACCAAATCCAGGAAGCATCAAAGTTAATAAGGATTCTCTTTATGCTTATTATTTGAAAAATTTTGCTAATGTAAGTGATTCAACTTTTTCTCGGGAATCCTCTGAATTACGAAACTTATACATCCAACACAAGATTTCTAAAAAATTGAATGAACTGAAAGCTAAACTTTTTTTGAACTTTTATGATGAAAAAAAACTGAACTCCATCATTAAGAAATACAATCTCGAGGTAGAAAAAAAACTAATCTTTGTTGGAAAAATTTCGAATAGCAATTATTATGATAATCTTGTCGCTCAATCAATTAGAAAATTTCCTTCTCGTAAAGTATATTATGTCCAAGATGAGAATAAGATGATAATTTACTCTATCGATTCAATATTTGATGATTATTTACCAACTTATGATGAAGTAAAAAATCAAGTTTATAAATATGTTAATCTGCCAAAACAAAAATTTGATGCACATGAATTCTACAATAATCACAAAGAAGAGTTTTTCATTCCGGATAGTCTCCAAATTGGAGGAGCGTTTGTCCCGATAAAAACCGATACAGTATCCGTTAATACAGATGAAATACGAACTTATTATAATGAACATATCGACAATTTTGAAATAAGTAATTCCTGCCGGTTTGACTACATTTGTTTGGATAAAAGTAAATCTGATTTGGCTAATGAGATTTATAGAGATTTATCTAAAACCCCTTTCCATTTAATGAAATCAGTTTTTTCAAAGAAAGGGGAATTCGATGAAACATCCTATTATGAATATAATAAGCTTCCAAAATCGATTTCTAATGTTTTGAAAAAGATGAGCATAAATCAATATTCCGCTCCAATATCTTTTCATAACAATCTTTATATACTTAGATTGAAAAACACCGCTTCAGCTCATGTTCAGGCGTTTGATGAGGCAAAGGATTTTATTAAACGTAAACTTGTTTTTCAAAAAGCTAAATCAATTGCATTTAATTTTGCAAAGATTATTTTTGATTCGACTTCCTACTATTCTCAATGCAAAACTTTTGCAGATTCGAGTTGGTTATTTAAAACAAAATTCCAATCAATAAAAGATTCTTTTGCGCCAATATCAAATATAAATTCTATTCTTCCGGACTTAAAAAGACTTTATAAATATGAGAAATTAAATAGAATTGTCTCTGACAAAACAGGTTTTGCCGTTCTTTATAAATTAAATTATAAAAAAGGCAGATATCAGACTTTCGAGGAATCCCAATCCAAGATTGAAAAATTATATCAAATGAATAACAAAGACGTTTTTGCTTATAACTTTGTAAAAAAACTTGAGGATAAAATCTCTGAAGGTGTTAATCCTGATAGCTTGCTTTTCTTTTTTGGAGGATATCATAGATTGCGTAATTTAACCATCGATTCCGATATTTCCAACTTGCCATTTGGGAAATTTATAATTAATGATGCAATTTCAAAAAGAAACGGTGAATTTAGTAATCCCATTAAAATTGATGAAAAACATTATTTCTTTTATCAAGTGGATTCAATTCGAAAAGTAAAAACAAAAGATTTCATAAAAAACAAATATAAATTTCAAAAGTATTTAGAAAATATTAAATACCAAAATTGGTTAAGAAACTATTAAGGAATTTCCATACCATAAAGTGACTAAAAAAACAGGCAATATTGCCTGTTTCTTTTTGCAAATTTAAAATACAATTTAATTTATTTCCTCCCACGATACAGTTCGAGAATTATCACTTACATTCTCAAAAATTGTTGCTTTATGTTTGCCGTTTGAAGATATAACAGAAATAGAAAAGCCATTTGAAATTTTCTTTATTATCGGCTCACCACTGATTCCCTCAAATTTAGGCAACCAAAGATCTATCGATTCTTGTTTAAGTAATTCATCTAAATTCTTTTCCGCACCGTTAAAAGTTTTTGCTTTCAAATAATGGCTGTATCCTGCTGAGGAAGCATAATTCAGCTGACTATATATTTGATCTTGATTAGCACTATCGGCATTTGAAAAATACATGGATACTCCAACCGTTATTGCAACACCAAGCAAGATCATACTTAAAACTATTAATAATATTTGTTGTTGACCCAAATTTCCTCCAAAAAAAAAACGGAGATCAAATCTCCGTTTTAATATTAACTTATGGTTATGCCCAAGTTATTGTAATCTTACCATCAGTTGTAACTTTTAATGTAGCTGTTTTATCGCCACCAACCATTGTAGCTTTATAAATATCACCGCTGTCAGCGTCCTGAGATTCATATGCACCGGATAAGCTTTCCGGTTTCTTGGGTAACCAAGTTGCCTCATTTGCTTTGACTGCAGTTGCAACTTTGCCTGCTCCGCCTAAAGATGTAGGTTTAATATAATATGCATAAGCTGCACTTCCAACATTGTTCAAGTACATTGCTACATTGTCCATTTCACCTTGTTTTGATTGTGATTGAAACATTGTAATACCAACACTAACTGCTACACCTACTAAAATTACCGATAATACGATCAAGAGAATTTGTTGTTGTCCCATTTTTTCCTCCTATGGGTTTTTGTTTTTTTATTAAGAACTTTTAATTTACGTAATCTATAAATGCAATTTTAATGCCAATC
>JAMOQM010000143.1 GCA_027064005.1 Candidatus Cloacimonadota bacterium
CCGGAGATTTGTTATTTATAATTTGAAAAATCGTTTTTCAACCATTTTTCTTTGTAAAATATATATTACAATAGTCCAAAATAATTTACGGATTTATCTTTTCAAATAAATAATATCTTTAATTTCTTGAAAGAATTTACCTTTAGAAAATAAATTCAACCCCAAAAAATAAAGTACGATGATAATTAAAGATCCGAAAAGAGATTTATATAAAGTTAGTTGATATACAAAAAATAATGAAATATAGTAAAATATTCCAATCATAAATTTAAGGAAAATATTTCTAAGAAAAGATAATATGTCAATTTCAATTAGATGTAAAATAATTAAAAGAAATAAGAAATGGCTAAATACAACTGAGATTGTAAAAAATGTTAAAGCGTAATAGAATCCGAATTTAGTCCCATAAACTATGGCAATCGTGTTCAATCCGCAAGATATTAAATTCCAATAAAATTCCAAATCTGTTCTCTTAAATATAATCGGAATAGATGAAATAGGCGAAATTAAAATCGTGGAAGCAATCGAAAAGGAAATAATCAACATCGCCAAAATTGCTTTCTCCCATTGAGGATTCACAATTAAAGGCACCAATTTTGTTGCCCAAAAAATATAGAAAGCTAATAAAACCCAGAGTGTGGAAACAACAAAATTTCCATATCGAGAAATTTTTTCTCGGATTAACTTTTTAGATAATTTGGAGAAAGAAGGGAAAAATATCTGCTGTAAAGAATTTGTTACAATGTTCACCGGAATACTAATCAGCTGATTTGCCATATAATATATCCCAACATAATTTGAGCTGAAATACCGTCCAAAAATGAAAATAGGAATTGTCCCCGAGATATATGCCGATATATTTGAAAAAGTAGTAAAAGTTAGAAATTTCTTATCTTGAGAAATTATTTTTTTTGTAAGCCCTAAATTCTTAAATTTCAAAGCTTCAATAAACGGTTGAGATTGTTTTGTAAATTCATTTCTGAAAAGAAGAATCATCTCAATCAAATTCCCAAAATAAAAGGCAAAAGTTAAAAAAAACGCACTCGGAAATTTCTTTATAAAAGCAAAAATAATCAAAGAATATATAATTACGTTAACAGTTTCGTAATTAGCAATCGCAATAAATTTAAGCCGATTTTGTAAGCCATATTTGAAAATCTTACGAAAGATCTCCAACAACACAAAAATTGACCCATATTTAATAATTTTTATTAACTCCGGATTATGATAAAAATTCGCAATTGGTTTTGCCAAAAAATACAAACCAATCATAAATACAAAACTTGAAATAAAGCCCAATTGATTCAAAGCAATAAAGATTTTTTTATCATCCGTTTTCTCAATAATGAAAAGATATTCCAAACTGAATAAGGCAATCATTGGCGGAATAAAAAGTATAGTTGAAAATTCTCTAAAAGTACCAATAATCTCCGGTGTAACATATTTTAAGATATATAAAAAAATCAGAATACTAAAACCGCGTCTAAAAATCGCAGTAAACAAAGTCCATTTTATAGAAGGAATGAGTGATTTCATCTAATTTCCAAAATATAAGGTAACATTTTTAAAACAAACAAGCCGTTAATTTGGATTTGAGAGATTCTATAATTTGAGATAATTTTTAGATGAGATGCCGACTCGGTGGCGTTAATCTTTTCCAAATATTTTATGGATTTAGAAATTTCAGGAAAAGCGTCTTTAATTTTTTTAGAATAGAATTCACGTGGATTTTCATCAAAAAGAGAAATTACCTCTCCCCATCTTTGGTTCGGTTTTGAAAAAATTTTCCTCTTTCTTTTCCAATCAAAAGTATTTATTAAATCCACAAGTTTGAATTTAATAGATGATTCTGATTTTGGTTGAGAATAGAACTCTGATCTCGATGTTTTAATTTGAGATAAATCTTTAGCATTATTAACAAAAATTTCCGCTTTTAAAGTCTCAATATAGAATTTTTCATTTATCTTATCTGAAATTCTTAAATCTTTAAATAAAGAAATTAATCTTCGGTCAAAAAACGGTAAATAAGATTCCTTACCTTCTCCGCGATAAATCCAAGCTGAGTTAATATTGTATTTTCGTTGATGATTTTCAAATTCAAAAATTTCGGAAGTAGAAAGCAAAGATGATTGCGTTTTTTTCGAGATGTATTTTTTCACAGAATTAAAGATAATATTTTTATGTTTTTTACTTGAAATACCTGTCAAAGAAGGATTTCTATTTATAATATAAGAAATTACTTTCTCGGTTGATTTAAGATTCAATAATTCTTTTGACAGATAACTTCCGGAAATCCAATCTCCACTATGACCGGAAATCACGCACGAATTTTGGGGAAGTTTTTTTACTGAAATCCATTCCAAATCATGAGGTAAAGATCGTCCCCAAAAAGCATTTTCCACCATTTTCTTGAAATCAGAATCTTGAAAATATAATTTTGAACTATTTTCGTCATATTCATTAAGATGAAATTTTAGTCCAAAATGTTCAGTAATTTCTTTGGCAATTTCAACATCAGGATTGTTATGTTTTCCGTTTGAGAAAACTTCAGGAAAATGGTTTAGATTGAGATTTATCGCTAATAACGTTCTGGTATCAAGTCCGGCTGTCAGTGGCAAAAATAAATTTTCAGAGATAAAAGGTTTAACACTTTTAGTTAATATTTCCGCCAGATATTTTTCCTTATATTTTTTTTTACTTTCATAAGAATATTCAAACCAAACGTATTTTTTTAGTAAGTTACCGTCTTTAGAATAGGAATATAAAACTCCGGGATCGCATTCATAAATATTTTCATAAATTGTTTTTTCACCAATTGTGTAACCAAAAGTTAGAAACTCCAACAAGTTGACATCGGAAATTCGCTTATTTTTTTCTAAATAAGGATTTTTAATAATCTTAAAATCATCAAGTTGATAAAATAAAGGATAACCGCTAAAATGATCAGAGGTGAAATAGACGATCTCATCTTTTTCAAAAGAAAATCTAAAACTACCATTTAGATGCTGAAAAACGGTTTCTAAATTCTGACTATTTAATAGTGAAGATAGATGTCTTCTTGATTTATTTTCGTCTAAAAAAACATCCTTAACTATTAGATACCCTTCAAAAAAAATCAAATTTATCATATAAAAAAAGAAGCGGAATCAACCGCTTCTAAAAAGCCACACTTATTCAAAGTACTTTTTAATTTCATCTTTTTTATCTGTTTTCTCCCAAGTAAACTCCGGTAATTCTCTACCAAAGTGTCCGTAAGAAGAAGTTTTTGCATAAATTGGGCGACGTAATTGGAGATGTTTAATAATCCCTTCCGGAGTTAAAGGAAATATTTTTTGAACCATCTTAACCAACTCAACAGAATCAATATCACATTTACCAAAAGTATCAACCATAACGGAAACCGGTTCAGCGACGCCAATTGCATAAGCAAGTTGGATTTCGCATTCGGGAGTTATGCCGGAAGCTACGATATTTTTAGCAATATATCTCGCCATATAAGAAGCACTTCTATCAACTTTTGTGGGATCTTTCCCTGAAAAAGCTCCCCCGCCATGACTTCCTTTTCCGCCATAAGTATCAACAATGATTTTCCTTCCGGTTAGACCGGTATCTGCATGAGGTCCGCCAATTACAAAACGTCCGGTTGGATTGATGTAAATTTTGGTATGCTCATCCATCATATTTTCAGGAATGATAGGTTTGATAACATGTTTTAAAATATCTTCATAAAGTTGTTCTTGAGAAATTTCCGGATTATGTTGAGCAGAAACTACTATTGCGTCAACTCGGGCAGGTTTTCCATCAATATATTCAATTGTAACTTGAGTTTTTCCATCCGGTCGCAAATAAGGTAAAATTGGATTCCTACCGTCAATTTGTTTTCTCACAAAAGCCAATCTTTCAGCAAGTCGATGAGAATAATGAATTGGCATCGGCATCAATTCCGGTGTTTCATCTATTGCGTAACCGAACATCATTCCTTGATCACCGGCACCTTGCTCGTGTTCTAAAGTTTTATCAACTCCCAAGGCAATGTCCGGTGATTGCTTATCAATAGTTGTAATTACCGCACAGGTTTTAGAGTCAATACCAAAATCGGCATTTGTATAACCGATTTCTTTGACAGCATTTCGCACAATTTGTGGAATATCAACATAGGTTGAAGTTGTAATTTCGCCACCAATTAACACCATTCCGGTTGTTACGAATGTTTCGCAAGCAACTCTGGCATGATGGTCAAGGGTGAAAATAGCGTCTAAAACAGAATCCGAGATTCTGTCCGCAATTTTATCAGGATGTCCTTCTGTAACAGATTCAGAAGTAAATAAATTTTTATATGTCATAAGACCTCCTTTCATATTGATTTTTTGAGATAATCAATAAAATCTATTGAAGTTGGATTTGTATCTCGCAAAATTGCTAAATAATAGCTAACCATATCACCGAGAAATATGAGAGTGAAAAATTTTGTAAGATTATTTTTCCCTTCGGCAAAGAATTCCAAATATTCTATTTCATTTTTTTTAAGAAGATTTTTAAAAGCACTCGCTCGTTTTGCATACAAATTCTTGATATTCAAATTTGACAAAAATATTGGGAAAAATTTCTTTTTCATTTGGACATCTTCCCAGCCTTCAATTTCATTATGATTCATTTCAGGAAAGATGTTATTAAAAGCAGGATATTTTGAATTCTCATTAATTTGACATTTCCATCTATAAGCAATTGCCGACAATAAAGGGTCCACAGAATAGATAATCGGAATTAAATTATTCAATTTTGCAGCTGTTTGTTTTGCCAAATTTCTTTCAAAATCAACATTATTTGCCAAAGCACCCGCTTTTTTAACCATTTCTCCAACGAGATCATCGACATTTTCTTTTTGATTAGGAATTATTCCATATTCTTCCAAAATTCTAACAATTGATAGAAAGATATAAGCAATAGCTGTTCGGGGCGGATTTCCACCTTTAATTTCAACCCAAACTTTTGTATCATCTAATTTTTCTTTTAGTTTTCCACCGGAAGTTACAGCTGAAAGATGGGATGTTTTTTGACTTGCCTCATCAAAACAACTTAACGTTTCTTCCGTATTTCCGGAATAACTGCAACAAATTACCAAAGTTGAAGAATCAACAAACGGAATTGAATAGTCTTTAACAACATCAACCGGGATAACATTTTGGAAAGCAGTTTTTGTTAAATCTCCGGAAATTGCCGATCCACCCATTCCACAAATTACGATTCTTTTAATTTCATTTTTACTTGTTAAGAAATTTAACGGTTTATGCAAATTTGCTTGGTTATAAGCTTCGATAATTTGTTCCGGCAAATGTATTATTTTGTGATACATATCTTCCGGATCAATTTTATTCATCAATTCAAGATCATTTAATTTAATCATAGAGTAAATCCTCTTTCTTTTTTTTCTTTAATATAGTTTTCTATTTCTTTTTTTTCATCCGAAAAACCTTCTCGCCCCATCATTGCATAAGTTGCGATTTTACCGGTTTCAACACCCGGTTGATTTAGAGGATTTATTTCTAACAATTTACCGACAAAAACTGTTTGCAATTCATAAGCATAAATAAATTCACCAATATTTTCTTCAGTAATTTCCGGGAAAATAATATTGTTGTTTGGTCTTTGTGCTTTGAAAAGTGCAACTTCAGTCGCCAATCTTTCGGTATTTAATAAATTTTGCAGAGATTTATTATTCAAATAATTTATCTTATTATTTTCCGGGAATAAATTTGGAATTATGTAATTATGACT
>JAMOQM010000144.1 GCA_027064005.1 Candidatus Cloacimonadota bacterium
CTTTTGACAATTCTGACCAATCAAACTTATCCCGAAGACAAATATGAAATTATTATCGCAAATGATGGTTCTACAGATAAAACCGAAGAAATCGTAAAATTTTTTCAAAGTAAATTTGAGAATGTATTTCTGCTAAATGTTAAGGATAGAGAAACGGCAATTTCCCCTAAAAAAAATGCTTTGCAACAAGCTATTGATTTTTCCAAAGGTGATATAATTTTGTTAACAGATGCCGATTGTATCCCTAAAACAACTTGGATAGAAGCAATGATTTCATCCTACGAATCCGGAATTGATATGATTGTGGGATATTCAAGTACCAAATTAGATAATTGGAAGAAAAGCAATCTGGCTCAAAAATATGAATTTTTCGATTTTGTAGCGATGTTTATTGCTAATTCCGGAGCTATTTTGTCAGGAAGATATTTTTCCTGTTCCGGTCAAAATTTATCATATCGAAAATCAGCTTTTCAGGATGTAGGCGGATTTTCTAAAATTAAACATATTGAGTCCGGTGATGATGTTAATTTGATGCAATTATTTCGCAAAGCCAACAAAAAAATAACAATAACATTAAACTCAAAAAGTTTTGTTCAAACTCATCCGATAAGAGATTGGAAGCAATTAATTAATCAAAGAATCAGATGGGCTTCAAACACAAAATGGCAGATTTTATTAAATCCGGAATTGTTTTTTTATTTGATGGCGGTCTTGATTCTAATGTTTAGTTTAGTTTATTTTGCCATATTTAATTTTAAAATTGCCCTGATTTTATTTTTTATAAAAAGTTTAACGGAATATCTTTTCATTTCCAAAAACAGTTCCTTGTTTCACGTTCAAAAAGAAAGGGTTCATTTTTATCCGATTTGGGCAATAATTCATCCTTTTTATATTTTAGTTGTCGGAGTTTTGGGACAATTAGATTTTTTTAAATGGAAGAAATAATTTTTTAATAGGAAAAAACAATCCCGCTGTTTGGAAAAATCCATTCATCAATTTGAGAAGAAACGGAAATTTTATTTTTTGTTTTATTAATTTTGGGAAATTTTGTTTTTCCTGCAAATATAGGAACTATTTCCGGCGTTAAATTTTCAGGATAAATAAATTCAATTTGAAAAGATTTGGTTATTTCGTTAATATAAACACTCAATTGGTGAGAATTTTTCGGGTATTTTGTCAAAGTGGAAATTGAATATTCTTGCACACTTCCTCTCAACATTTTTAATTTAGGATGAGTACAATTGATTTTTATTAATTTATCATCGATTTGATATTTTTTGATCAACTCAATATTATTTATCGCAACTCTTTCAATCGAAAAAGAATCTTTATCCAAGACAAAATTATTATGCAATAACCAACGATATTCAACTTTTGGATCTAAGAAATATCTTTGTAAGGATTGGTTATTATTTGCACAGACAATCATAAAATTTTCATTAATGAGTTTTTTTCTGAAGCTGAGTTTTGTCTTTACAACATAAAAATCATTTTCCGGATTTTCATCAATAAATTCAATTGTGTGATGAAATTGTGATCTATAAGAAATTTGATTATCTGAGTCATAAAAGAGTTTTCGTAAAACATTTGCGTAAATAACAGAAGAAATCTCATCACTTTTCAAACGTTGAGAAATTGCTGTAGAAATAATTTTATTTAATCCTTCATCATTAAAATCTTTTGAGACAAAATCACGCCGCAAAAGGGGTTGAGAACTTAGTAATTTGTTATTGGAAAAATAATATCGTTTGGCACGTCTCCCGACTTGGCACAATAATTCATAAGGATTTCCTTTATAAAGAGCGGTAATATTTTCAGCAAATAACTTTTCGTTTTTATCAGAAATTATATCGACTTTATCACCAATTTTACAATCAACGTTTGAAACATCAATCGCTGTCATATCCATACTTATTTTACCAATAATAGGACATATTTTTTGATTAATCATGACAAAACCTTTGTCGGAAAGCAGATATTCCAAACCGTCAGCATAACCAATTGGAATGATAGCATAAGTTAAATTGTTTTTTACTTTGTAAAGCCTGTTATATCCGATAGAATCGCCGTTTTTAGCTTTTTTAATTTGAGAAACGTATGAAATAAATCTCATTACCGGTTTTAAATAGATTTTAGATTTTAATCTTTTATCAGGATAAATTCCAAAACTTAAGATGCCAATTCTTACTAAATTACAAAAATCACAATTCATGTTAATTATTCCGGAACTATTTGCAATATGGATATATTTTGGCAAATAAGGTAAATCCGAAACAATATTTTTGAATCTTAAAATTTGTAAATCCGTAAATTCTTTATCGTTTTCGCTCGCTGCAAAATGAGAGAATATGCCTTCTATCACAACATTTTTAAACTGAAAAATTCCCGGAATATTTTCCTTAAAATTAGAATAAGAAAAACCGCTTCTTCCCATTCCCGTATCAATATTTATGTGAACGGAAATTTTCTTATCTTTTTTTTCTAAATAATGAGATAATTTTTTGATAAAAATTAAATCGGAAATTGTGGGTGTTAAATTATAATTTACTATATCCTCTATTTCAGATTCTAAAGATGGCGATAAAATAAGAATGGGGATTGAAATTCCTTGATAACGTAAAAAAATCCCTTCTTCGGAATTTGCTACTCCCAACATTTTTGCCCCGAGTTCAATTGCTTTTAGCGCTATTTGATACGCACCGTGACCATAAGCATCGGCTTTAACAATTTGTAAAAAACGACTATTTTTATTTTTAAATTTTAGGATATTTGAAAGGTTATATTCAAAGTGATCTAAATTAATTTCAGTTTTGCTTCTTTCAATCATTAGAGGATTTTTTCTAAATCGATAGCTTCTAAATCGACAATTTCGTCTAAAATAGTGTCATCGGAATTAACAAGAGATATTACTTTCGATGAAGACACTTTATTTCCTTGTTCATCAATTATTATTTTAACTAAAGGATAAAGAAGCTCCGTTTCATCAAACCCAACCACAACGGCGATTTTTCCGCTTGCTAATTTGATTCTGCTCCCAATAGGATAAATTCCGATAGTTTTGATAAAATGATTCACTAATCTGAAATCGAATTTTTGACCTGCTTGTCTGTATAAAATTGAAATAGCTTGCTGAGGTGGTATTGCCGGTTTATAGCTTCTTTTTGTTGTGAGAGCATCATAAAAATCTGAAATGGAAACTATGGCTGCATATTTATTAATTTCTTTTCCTTTCAATTTATCAGGATAACCATTTCCGTTATAATCTTCATGGTGATGACGAGTAATTTCTGTAATAATCGGGTCAAAAATATTTTGCTTTTTTAGAAGCATTTCGCCATAAATTGGATGTTTTTTGATAATATCAAATTCCTCATTTGTCAATCTTGACTTTTTATTAATGATATGAGACGGAATTTTAACTTTCCCTAAATCATGTAAAAGAGCTCCTTCCGAAATTCTCAAAACAATATCTTTTTTATGGAATAATTTTTGGGCAAAAGTTGTCGCGAAAATACAGACATTTACTGAATGCTGATAAGTGTAATTATCATAATCTTTTATTAAAGTTAGACTCAGAAGTGCATGAGGATTTTTACTAACACTGTCCAACAGACCGGAAACGGTTTCTTTCACCACATCCATTTTTAATTCTTTTCCAAATCGTAAATCCGTCATTATATTTTTGACAACTTCCGTAGATTTACTAAAAGTCTTTTTTGCCTGAACAAGTTCTTCTTTTAATTCTTGAGCAATTTCTGCGGGCGTTGGTTCATGAATTTCTTTTGGCGGTTTTTCTATTTCGGGAGTAAAAGAAAAAGTATCCAAACTTTTTGTTTCGTCACAAATAACATATTCCACTCCGGCATCTTCTAATTTCCCGACAATATCCAAACTTGTAACATAATACCCGGGATTAAGGATAATTTCCCCATTTGAAGAACTCACCGGTTCGGCAATATTCATTCCGATTTTAATATCTTTTAGTAATACTTTCTTCATTAGAAATATTTTGCAGCCATATCTGCAAGTTGAGAACGTTCGCCTTTCATTAACGTAATATGCCCGACAATCTTTTCTTGTTTTAGTTTATCAACAGCTGAACTTAATCCGTTACTTTCGGAATCCAAATAAGGAATATCAATTTGATAAGGATCTCCGGTTAATACAATTTTAGTTTTTTCACCGGCTCGAGTAATTATTGTTTTCATTTCGTGCGGAGTAAGATTTTGAGATTCATCAATAATAATGTATTGATCCGGAAGGCTTCTCCCTCGAATATAAGTTAAAGGTTCTAATTCAAGAAATCCATAATCAAGAAAATCTTCTAAAGATTGTTTATTTTGTTTTGAATCAAAAATTTTACCTTTTTTCTTTGGCTCATTCTTTTCATGATTAGCAAGAAGGATTTCCATATTATCATAAATTGGTTGCATCCAAGGATTAAATTTCTCAGCTTTAGTTCCCGGTAAAAAACCTAAATCTTTCCCTAATGGAGAAATTGGACGCGAAACAACCATTCTTGTATATGTATCTTGTTCAGTAACTTGATTTAATCCGGCAGCCATTGCCAACAAAGTTTTTCCGGTTCCGGCTTTACCAACTAAACTTACAAGTTTAACATTAGGATCAAGTAATAATTCAAGAGCACAAATTTGTTCATCATTTCTCGCTTTTATAGAAAAAGTCTCTTGATTTTCTTTATAATATTTCAAATGGAAAAAGGTATTATCTTCATCACAATATCTTAAAATTGTTTTTTTGTTTTCTAAAGAATTCTCAATGCGAAGTCTTAAAAATTGATTTGGGTAAAATTTCCCCCATTTATTTTCAATATTATTTGACTTAACAATTTTGTTAAATTCATCTTCCGTAACCTCTAAATCCTTAATCCCCGTATATAATTCTTCAAAATTAACATGATGGGAGTTGAAATTTTCGGCAATCAAACCGACAGCGTCAGCTTTAATTCGAACATTCGCATCTTTACTAACGAGAATAACTTCTTTTTCAGGATTAGAATCTTTAAAATAAAGAGCAGTACCAATAATCAAATTGTCATTAGATTCCGTGATAAAAACATCATGACTTGACTCTCTAATTTTTTTGCTAATGGAAACTTGTACAATCCCACCGGTACGAATTTTAACACCTTCACTGATTTTACCTTGGCTACGAATAGAGTCTAAGTATCTTCCGATTTGGCGGGCATTACGTCCTTTTTCATCTAATCCTTTTTTAAAATTATCAACCTCTTCTATAACAATAATAGGAATAACCACTCTATTTTTCCCATACGAGAATAAAGCTTGCGGGTCGTGAATAAGGACATTCGTATCTAAAACATAGATTTTTTCCATATTAACCTCTTTATTAAGAATTTAATAAATTTGATTAAAACAACACTTTTATGTCAAGAAAAGTTTATAATAAATTGAAGATGTTTTTTATAAAATCACTTGAAATCCCACTACTTTCTTATTCCTTGTATTACCGGTATCAGCTCCATCAAAGTAAGCGATAATATTCATTTCCGGATTTTGTTGACAATTATCACCGGTATTTGCTTTGAAAAAGAAATGATCTTTATCAAAATGTTTTTGCCTTTCTGATTGCTCTATTTTATTTTGTTACACAATCGGCAATTTATTAACAAAAGATTATGA
>JAMOQM010000145.1 GCA_027064005.1 Candidatus Cloacimonadota bacterium
AAAAAATTAAAGAATTGGTAAATGAGATTAAATCAAAAGGAAATAATTCTGTAGTTTGGAACGGGAAAGATGAGGATGGAGATACCGTTTCTTCGGGAGTTTATTTCTATAAAATCAGAACGGAAAACGCTTTTGCAACTAAGAAAATCTTGATGTTGAAGTAAAAGCTGTACATCGACGTTGTCCGTCGTACTAAACCGTTATCAAATGAGATAATCACAAAAACATCGGAATGTACGTAGAACTTCTAATTTTTCATAATAATTATAATCTTTAAGAATGATTATATTGACTTTGAGATAACAAAATAGGAATGTTATCAGATTAAATTAAGTTTATAAATTTTAGATTAAAATCAGGAGGATTGATGTCGATTTTTTATACAAACAATATTGATAAAACACAGCCGGAAAAGCTTAAAGGATTTTTTGTTGGGTGGCCAAATAAACCGGATCTCGAAACTCATTTTAAAATTTTAAAAAACAGTTTTGCTGTTTGGATAGCTTTGGATGGTGATCGTTGTGTTGGATTTATAAATGCAATTTCAGACAAGATTTTCTATTCTTTTATTCCTCTTTTGGAAGTTTTACCGGAATATCAGGGGAGAGGTATCGGCACAGAATTATTAAATCGAATGATTGATACTCTGGATAAAATGTATGCGATCGATATTGTGTGTGATGATTCGATTTCAGAATTCTATCAATCAAAGAGGTTTAGGAGAAGTTCAGGAATGGTAAAAAGAAATTATCTGCATCAAAGTGGAAAATAAAAAAAGCCTGCTTTAAAACAGGCTTAATTATTCTAATTAAAGAATTATAAATATTTTTTGGTTAGATAATCAAGAGCTTCCGCAATTGTTTTTTCAACAAAACGTAAATCTTCTTCTGTATGACGATAGGCAATATATCCGTGATGATATGGTTGTAAAAATACGCCGTTTCTAATCAAAAAAGTATAAAATTCATTTCTTAATGTTTTATAAAGTTTCTTTGAATCATGTTCGAATGTAATGAATGGCATCCACGGAGCACCACTGAGAGTACAAGGGATTTTGCTTTCTTCGATAATTTTATTTACATTTTTAGCAAATCTTTCACCTTTTTCTTTAATAACACCAATCACATTGTCGCGTTCCATAATTTCTAATGTTTTTAAGGCTGCTACTTGAGAGAGGCTGTTTGCAAAGAATGTTGAACTTAAGAAAACGTCATGTTCCAAAACAGACATAAATTCTTTTTTACCAACAACCGCACCAATTGCGTAACCGTTTGCGAGTGCTTTACCAAAAACTGAAACATCAGGAGTAACGCCAAATTCTTTTTGAGCACCACCGAGACTTACGCGGAATCCGGAACGAATTTCATCAAAAATTAAAACAGCTCCATATTTGTGGGCTAAAGATTTGATTCCTTCTAAATAGCCCGGTTTTGGCATTTCAACTTCATGACCAAGAGGATGACCAACCGGAGTAACAATAATACCGGCAACATCTTCACCGTGTTCTTTTAATAAATTTTCAACTTCTTCAAGATTGTTATAGTTAAATCCGTAAACATCTTCATAGAATTTTTTTGGAATTCCACCTTTTACTTCAACGCACCAATCGTGCCAACCGTGATATCCACAGCGAAGAATTTTTGTTCTATTTGTATAAGCTCTGGCAATTCTAATTGCGGTTGTAGTAGCATCTGAACCGGTTTTTACAAAAACCGATTGTTCGCAAGAAGGGATCAATTCTCGTAATTTTGCTGCCAATTTATTTTGAACAGGTTGAGTCAAGGACATACAAAATCCTTTGTTTTGAATTTGTTCAATAACCGCATCATCAATTTCTTTTTCTTTATGACCGATAATAATTGGTCCGTAAGCACAAAGCATATCAATGTATGAATTACCATCTACATCTTTAACTCTTCCGCCTTCTGCATTTTCAAAAAAGATTGGATATTCGCCGACTACGAAGTTGTAAGGTCTTCTAATACCAAGGATTGCACCCGGGATTAAATCCAAAGCTTCTTCGTATAATTCATTAGATTTATCTAATACTAAATGTTCTTTCATAATATCTCCTTATTTCATTTCCCACAAAGTTGAGATTCCCATTCCGCCACCAATGCAGAGAGATGCTAATCCTTTTTTATTGTTTCGTCTTTTCATTTCGTGTAATAAAGTTACGATGATTCTCGCTCCTGAAGCACCAATTGGGTGACCAATAGAAATTGCTCCACCATTGACATTAACGATATCAGTGCTGATTTTCATGTCTTTTTCTTCCAAGCCCTTAAGAACTGCTAAAGATTGAGAAGCAAAAGCTTCATTTAATTCAGCCAATTCTATTTCGTTCATTTTCCAACCGGATTTTTTCATTACTTTTAGAATTGATGGAACCGGACCAAATCCCATTATAGCAGGATCAACACCACCGGAAGCCCAATCAACAAGCTCAGCTAATGGTTTTAAACCCAATTCGTTAGCTTTTTCTTCGCTCATCAATAATAAGAACGCTGCTCCGTCATTAATCCCTGAAGAATTACCGGCAGTAACTACTCCGTCTTTTTTGAATGCCGGACGTAATTTTCCTAATTTTTCCATTGTCATTCCTTTTTTAGGGAATTCATCGGTAGTAACGATTATCGGATCTTTTCTTCTTTGAGGAACACTTACCGGCACTATTTCATCATTAAATTTTCCGGAATTCATTGCTTCTTCTGTTCTATTTTGACTTTGACATGAAAATTCATCCAATTCTTTTCTGGTTAAATTATATTTTTTCGCTAAATTTTCAGCGGTGATTCCCATGTGGTAGTTGTTGAAAATATCCCATAAACCATCGTTAATCATCGTATCTACGATAGTTTTGTTTCCCATTCTTGCTCCCCATCTTTCATTAGGAAGGATATAAGGAGATCTGCTCATATTTTCAGTACCACCGGCAATGATAACATCTGCTTCTCCGGCATCAATCATCAATTTTGCCAGGGAAATTGCTTTCATTCCTGATCCACAAACTTTGTTTACACTAAATGCGGTTACACTATCAGGGATTCCTGAATTAATTAATATTTGGCGAGCAACATTTTGTCCTAAACCGGCTCCGAGTACATTTCCTGAAATTAATTCATCAACTATAGATGGATCAATTCCGGTTTCTTTAATAATATTTTTTACAACTGCAACGCCTAAATCAACGGCAGAAACATTTTTGAATTGTCCTCCAAAAGCTCCAACAGCAGTTCTTTTAGCTGCAACAACAACAGTTTTACGCATAACAACCTCCAATAATTTTTGTTTTATTCTAAAAAAAAGTTCACCATTATTTAGTCAATTCATTAGTGAAAAAAGAGTAATTATCGCTACTTTGAAAATTCCGGTCTTGTTTCGATAATTTTTAAAACCTCTCTCATACTTTTTGGATTGGCATATCGTGTTTTTTGATGAGTGTAAATCACAAATCCGGGAGCACTTCCTCGTGGTTTATTTACATATCTGATTTGTGTATAATCGACAGGAACGTTGGAAGATTTTTTTGCTTTACTAAAATAAGCTGATAGAGAGGTGCAGATTCCAATTAAAATTTCAGGTAAATCTTTTTTCTTGAAATTTCTTAAAATAATATGAGATCCGTGAAAGCTGTTTGTATGAAACCACCAGTCATTTGGTTTCGCAATTTTGGTGGTAATCTTATCATTTTCTTTAGAAGTTCTTCCTATAATAATTTCCCAATCGTCATTAATTCTGATAGATTTTAGTTTTTTTACGTTTTTATGTTTTTCTTTAACATTTATCTTTAAAATATTTTTTATCTCATCATAATCATCAATAGCTTGAACATCAAAGATTTCTTTTTCCAATTCTTCAATCTCAGAATAAGTTTTCTCAATTTGTTCTTTAATTTTTATTTTTCCATCGCGAGCTTTCTTAAATTTTTTGAAATAATGCTCAATATTTTCACGCGGATTCTTGTCCGGGAAAAGAGGAATTATGATTTCAACAAAAGGCTCTGTATAATAATTTATCAATCGTATTTCATTTTCACCTTTTTTAATGAGGTTAAAATTACTTTTTAACAATTCAGCCCATTCTTTCCATTTTTTTTCTTCGGAAGCAATTTCAAATTCCGCCTCCAATTTTCCAATTTTCTTAGATTTTTTCCTCAGGATTTTTTTTAATTGAGTTATCTTTGTGTTTTTCAATTTTTCAATTTGGCTATTTAGAATTTTTTCATAATATAAATATTCGAAAGCTGAGTTGATGTCGAAAATTTTTTTTGAATCTTCGGCAGGATTTTCGACAATATCAAAATTATTAATTGAAAGAGGATAGATTATTTTTTGATTATTAATTTCAAAAAAAACAGGCGGGAGTGAATATTCTATATTAGGAAGAATTTGACGCACTCTATTTTCAGCGAAAGATAATTTTTTCCAACAATCAACAATAATTTCCTTATTATTTTCTTTTTTCGTTAAGATTAGATTTTGCCGATGCGGAACTAATTCGCAAATTAAAGATAATTGATTTTTCGTATTGTAAATGTCAATTTTACTGAAATGTATTTGAATTATTCGGTCATTATCAGAAATTGTAATTCCATTAAATTTAGCTTGAACTAAATGAGTTGTCAGGTATTGAATTTTTTTAATGTTTGAAAACGGTAATTTACTCTTTTCCGTCCAAAACAAATACATCTTTTTTGATGAATAATTAAGCTGCAAAACCGTGTTAGATTTTCTAAAAAAAATAAAAAATTGATCTTCAAATTTGCCAATTTCTTTAACGATTAAATTCTCTTTTATTTGATATTTTGACCATTCGTTTAAAAATTTATATTTCATAATTTACCTTTCTCTTTAATTTTTTAAATAACAAATCCTTATTCTCGCCACTTATCTCTGAAAGTATCTCCCAGTTTTTATCTAATTTTGGGAAAAATGTATCTCCGACAAAATATCTGTTAATTTCAGTTAAATATATTTCGTTTATATAAGGAAGGAATAGACGGAAAATACTTTCTCCACCAATGACGAAAAACGGTTTGTCCTCTAAAAATGCTTTTAATAAATTAAAACTTCGGAAGATTTTAACTCCGGATATTTCTTTCATTTTTTTAGAAAGTACAATATTGGTTCTGCCGGGAAGTGGCTTTCCAATAGAATCAAAAGTTTTTCTACCCATAACTACGATATTTCCCATTGTTTTAGCTTTAAAATATTCCAAATCTTCTTTGTAATTCCACGGCATTTTTCCTTGATAACCAATTACCATATTTTGACTTGTCGCTACTAATATTTTACCATTTTTCATAGTTTACTTGTTTTTGTCGGTGATAATAATGTCAAGATTATGATTGTTTATTTTGGCATTCTTTAGATATTATAAAACCCGGTATAAATTGCTTATTTTCAGATCGGACATTCTGAATAGTGGTTTCCTGAATTTTGGACGGTTAGGATGTTTAAGAATGTTTAGGGGATGAAAAGAAAATTTATCACAAGAAGTCTGAAATTTGCAAAAAGGAAAATTAACTTAAATTATCACGAAATTAAGTTTATTAAATTCCAATTTAGAATCTTAAACCTGTGCTAAGTTAAACTTTCG
>JAMOQM010000146.1 GCA_027064005.1 Candidatus Cloacimonadota bacterium
GAATGGAAAACTAAAGATTTATTAAAATTCGGACAATTTGAAATTAATTCACCAAAATATTTAAAAACTAACTTAACAAATATTATTTTCTATGATTCTCAATCAGATAAAACTTTAATTTATGATGACTTTGGGAATTTACTTGATGAAAAAAAAGGAAAATTTCTGGCTGATAAATTTAATAATTATTTCAAATTCACAGAGCATTTAATTATTCAAGATAACTTAAAAATTGTATCTGTTGAAAATATAAAACTATTTGACATCTTTGACAAAGAAATTTTGATTGTTGAAAATAATAAAATAGGAATTTATAAGATAGAATATGAGAAATAGAACTTCGTCATTTTGGTTGCCTTTCATCTCCGGATTAATGACAGGTGTGGCTCGACTACCTTTTCATTTAAACTTCATTATTTTTTTTTCACTTGTTCCCCTTTTGTTTTTTTTAAAGGAAAATAATAAAGTTAAAGATAATTTGTTAGCCGGTTTTTCATTTTCTCTCGCCTATGTTTTAACTTCTTTGCATTGGATTGCATTAGTTACTTTTCCCGGTTTTATTGGGGTTATTTTCCTATTTGCCGGATATTATTTTATTTTATTTTCGATGCTGGGATTTTTCTCTAATAAAAATTCTTTTATAAAATATGCCGGATTTGTCAGCCTTTGGCTCTCTTTTGAATTTATTCAATATTATGGAGAACTTAGATTCCCTTGGACAAATCTCGCTTATTCATTATCGCCTTATCTTTTATTAAATCAAATTGCTGATATCGGCGGAGTTTATATAATATCTTTTCTTATTTTGACTATAAATGTCCTTTTTTATCGAGCTTTTGATAAATCTAAATTCAGATATCTTGCAATTATTTTTTTGATTGTCGGCTTTTGGATTTTCTCGGGATATTATGAGCTATCTCACCTGAAACTTACAAATAAAAAATGTAAAATCAGTATTGCTCAAGGAAATATTCCGCAAGAATTAAAATGGGAAAAATCTTATCTTGATACAACTTTGCAAATTTATGAAAAACTTTCCGAAGAATCTGTCTCTCAAAAAGCGGATTTGGTAGTTTGGCCGGAATCTTCCGTACCGGGATATTTATTGAAAAACCATAATTTATTTAAAAAGGTTCATCGAATTTCCAGTAAAATCAATAAACCGATTATTGTCGGATTTCCTGATTTTGAATTTGCTCCCAAAACAATTCAACGCTATAAATATTATAATTCTGCAACAATGATTCATCCTGACGGAATGTATAATACTCCTTACTATAAAAATTATCTTGTTCCGGTTGGAGAACGAATGCCTTTATTAAAATTATTCCCATTTTTGTGGAAAGTTAATTTTGGGCAGGCTAATTTTGAATACGGAACGAAGGCGATGTATTATTCTATCAATGGTTTTAAATTTTCTCCATTAATTTGCTTTGAAATTGCTTTCCCTGATTTAACAACAAGAATTGCAAATCAAAATACTGATTTTATTTTGAACCTTACTAATGACGCTTGGTTCAAACATTCGGTCGGAACTTTTCAGCACGCTGAAATGGTTAAATATCGAGCTATTGAAACTCGGAAGATGATTTATCGAGCAGCAAATACGGGTATTTCGGAAATTGTTTCTCCTTCAGGCTCAATTGTTCAAAAGTTGGGTTTATCAAAAAGGGGAATTATTACTACAAATCTTATAACTTCCAATAAAAAAACGTTTTATGTAAAATACTTTGATAAATATAAAATTATAATTTTATTGATTTCTATTATTCTTATTGGACTCGAAATTTTTTCAAGAGTGATTTTAAGGGTTAAATAATTCCAATGGCAAAACTGTATTATTCAATTGGTGAAGTTTGCAAAATTTTAGAGATAAAATCACACGTGTTGAGATATTGGGAAACGGAATTTAGCCAAATTAAAGCAAAAAGAACCAGAGGAAATACTAGAAAATATACTGCTCAAAATCTTGAATTACTAAAAAAAATTAAACATCTTCTCTATGATAAAAAATATACAATTGCCGGAGTAAAGAAATTACTAGCCGGAAATGGAGAAGAAACAGCTGTTTTAGATAAGAAAATGATTCAAGAAAAACTATTGGAAATAAAATCTTTATTAGATGAAATGATAAATTGAACCGGCATCCATAGAAATTATTCCCTGCGTAAAGACGCCAAAATCGGGTGTATCTACAAAGAAAATAAACTGCATTTATCTGAGCATCCTATAATTTGTAAATTACAAAAAGACAAAAGCAAATTGCGATGTAGAACAATCTACCGGATTGTTTATTAAATTCCTCAACCTGTTAAAATCTTTATAGACTATTGGAACTATTTTGAAAAATTTCGGGGGAAGGACAAATTTGAAGCAAAAATCTTGACTTTAAAAAGTCATAAGAAATTATTGAAAATAATTGGAGGAATTACAAAATGATAAAAGAAAAATCAAGAGTGAAAGAAATTTGCTAGCATATAAAAAAATGAAAAGAAATATCACCGTACAAGCATGTACATCCCGAAAAACAGGGAAGAAGATGTTTTTAGCTAATGCATTACAAATAAAAAAAAAGATTTAAGAAATGAATAAACAAGACCTATCAGAAGCAGACATAAAAGCAAAGTATATAACACCTGCTATTTTGCAAGCCGGCTGGAACGAACAAACGCAAATAGGAAGAGAAGTATATTTTACTGATGGTCGAATCTATGTAAAAGGAAAAATTACAGCGCGAGGGAAACGGAAGTTTGCCGATTATATTTTGTTTTACAAACCCAATGTTCCTATTGCAATAATTGAAGCAAAAGACAATAAACACTCTGTAAGAAGTGGAATACAACAAGCTCTTGGATATGCAAATATTTTGGACATTCCTTGTGTCTTCAGCAGTAATGGAGATGGATTTTATTTTCACGACAAAACAGCAACTTACGGAAAAGTTGAAAAAGAATTACCATTAGACGGATTTCCAAGTCCGCAAGAACTTTGGGAGAAATACAAAAAATACAGAGAAATTGAAACTGAAGAAGTTGAGAAAATAGCAAAACAAGATTATCATCAAGACGGTAGCGGAAAAAAACCAAGATACTATCAGCAAATAGCAATTAACAGAACCATTGAAGCAGTTGCCAAAGGACAAAATAGAATTATTTTGGTAATGGCAACAGGAACGGGGAAAACTTATACCGCCTTTCAAATAATTTACAGGCTTTGGAAAAGTGGAGCAAAAAAACGAATCCTTTTCCTTGCAGACAGAACATCGCTTATTGACCAAACGGCAAGAAAGGACTTTGCACCTTTTAAGGAAGCAATGACTATTATAAAGCATAAACAAATTGATAAGGCATACAATATTTATTTAGCCTTGTATCAAGGGCTTTCGGATAGTAAAAGCGAAGATGCTTATAAAAAATTTACTCCTGATTTCTTCGATTTAATAATTGTTGATGAGTGCCATAGAGGAAGCGCAAGAGAAGACAGTAAATGGCGTAAGATTTTAGAATATTTCAAAAATGCCACTCATATCGGACTTACAGCGACACCAAAAGAGACAACAGAAGTCTCTAATATTAATTATTTTGGTGAACCAATTTATACCTATTCGCTAAAACAAGGAATTGACGATGGTTTTCTTGCACCATATAAAGTTGTAAAAGTAACTTTGGATATTGATGCAGAAGGTTGGCGACCGCCAAAAGGATTCTTAGACAAAGACGGAAATCTTGTTGAAGATAGGATTTACAACCGAACAGATTTTGACCGTAATATTGTTGTTGATGAAAGAAGAGAATTAGTTGCAAATAAAATTACCGAATTTTTAAAAGGTTATGACCGTTTTGCTAAAACCATTGTTTTTTGTGTGGACATTGAACACGCAGAAGGAATGCGAACCGCTTTGGCTAATGCCAATGCTGATTTATTCAAAGAAAATAACAAATATGTAATGCAAATTACAGGCGATAACGAGGAAGGCAAACGAGAATTAGATAGTTTTATAAATCCAAGTGAGCCTTATCCTGTAATTGCAACTACTTCAAAATTGATGACAACAGGTGTTGATGCTCAAACTTGTAAATTGATTGTTTTGGATAGCAATATCGGTTCAATGACAGAGTTTAAACAGATAATTGGCAGAGGAACACGAATAAATGAAGAATACGGGAAAACCTATTTTACAATTATGGATTTCCGCAATGTTACCAATTTGTTTGCAGACCCGGACTTTGACGGAGACCCTGTAATGATAAAACAGGTTGGCGAAAAGGATGATTTATCCGGAACAGAAGAAGAAACAACTGATGAACCTATTACAGATATTGACGGAGAAGAAGTAGAATTTCCCGATCCACCCGAAATTGAAGGCGGAGGAGAAATTGTTGCTGAACCAAAAGCAAAATATTATGTCAATGGTGTAGATGTAAATATTATCAATGAAAGAGTGCAATACCTTGATGAAAACGGCAAAATCATTACTGAAAGTCTGAAAGATTACACACGAAAAAATGTATTAAAACAATTCCAAAGTTTAGATGAATTTTTGAATAAATGGAATAGTGCAGAAAAAAAGGAAGCCATTATAAAAGAATTGGAAGAACTGGGAATTTTCTTTGATGCACTAAAAGACGAAGTTGGGAAAGATTTTGACCCGTTTGATTTGATTTGCCACATTGCTTTTGAAGCAAAACCATTAACGAGAAAAGAAAGAGCAAACCAAGTTAAAAAGCGTAATTACTTTGCAAAATATGGAGAGAAAGCTCAATTAGTATTGCAAAAATTATTAGAAAAATATGCCGATGACGGTTTACTAACTATTGAAAGCACGGAAGTATTAAAATTAGATCCATTAAATAAATTGGGAACACCGCTTGAATTGATAAAAGCATTTGGTTCTAAACAAAAATATCTCGAAGCATTAAGAGAATTAGAAAAAGAAATTTACAAGGTAGCATAATGGAAGACGAGAATAAAATTATCATATACAATACAGATGATGGTAAGGCATCTGTATATTTAATGGCAAAAGACGGTATGGTTTGGATGAATCAAAAGCAATTAGCCGAACTTTTTGCCACCTCTGTTCCAAATATCAATATGCATATATCTAACATACTGAAAGAGGGTGAATTAGATAAAAATTCAGTTATTAAGGATTGCTTAACAACTGCCTCTGACAATAAAACATATAAAGTTGCCTTCTACTCTTTGGATATGATTCTTGCTATTGGATTTAGAGTAAGAAGTAAAAGAGGAACGCAATTTAGAATTTGGGCTAATCGAAACCTGAAAGAGTATATGATTAAAGGTTTTGTAATGGATGATGAACGCCTTAAAAATCCGGACGGCAGACCTGACTATTTTGATGAACTCTTGGAACGCATTCGTGAAATACGAGCTTCTGAAAAAAGATTTTATCAAAAATTACGAGACCTTTTTAAATTAAGTAGCGATTATGATAAAACCGATAAAGCAACACAAATGTTTTTTGCCGAAACACAAAACAAACTACTCTATGCCGTTACCGGACAAACAGCAGCCGAAATTAT
>JAMOQM010000147.1 GCA_027064005.1 Candidatus Cloacimonadota bacterium
TGGGGAAAGTTATTTCCGAAAAAAAGAAAATGAATCTTTGATAGAATTATCTCTAAAAGACAATTTTATTTTGTCTTCAGGAGGAGGAATTATCGAACTTCCTAAAAATAGATTAATTTTAAAAGATCATAAATTCTTAAAAGTTTTTTTAAATCCTGATTTAGAAACAATTATGGAAAGAATTTATCATAGCAAAAGACCAATCGTTAAAAAATCATCAAGAAAAGATTTAATATCCCTCTATCAAAAAAGATTAAATTACTATTATGATTTAGCAGATATATCAATTCAAACCACCGATTCGGATAAGATAATTCAGAAAATTTTAGAAATAGCCAAAAATAGTTAACCATCTTTTATTTCCGGTTGACATATAATACCGTTTTTTTTTCTTTCCCTCTATTAAAAAATATAGAGGTAATAATGATTTATTTATGGTTAGTTTCCTTGATCTGGGCTTTTTCATTTAGTCTTATTAAAGGAAATTTAGTAGGATTGGATTCCAATATGGTTGCATTTTTTCGACTTTCAATTTCTTTTATCGTCTTTCTCCCTTTTTTAAAGTTTCCGAAGTTAAATTCTAAATTTTATCTTCAGCTTTTTTCTATCGGAATTATTCAATATGGTGTGATGTATATAAGTTACATTGCATCATATAAATATTTGGCTGCTTGGCAAGTTGCTCTTTTCACAACATTCACTCCTATTTATGTTTCTATCATTGATGATATTTACGAGAAAAAAATCAATATTAATTCTCTTTTATCAGCAATTATTGCAATTTTTTCGGCTTGGATTATTAATTACAAATCAGCTAATTTCAATAATATTATTATAGGATTTTTAATTGTCCAAATATCAAATATTTCATTCGCATTCGGACAAGTTGCCTACAAACGAATAATGAAATTCCACAAAGATATCAAAGATCATCAAATATATTCCATTATATATTTGGGAGCAGTATTTATTACCCTAATCGCCAGCTTATTTACAGTTGATTTATCAGCAATAACAATTTCTTCAAAACAAATCTATACGATTATATATTTAGGAGTTGTAGCATCAGGCATTTGTTTCTTTTTATGGAATCACGGAGTAACTAAAGTCAGTATTTCTAAAATTGCAATAATGAATAATATGAAAATTCCTACCGCTATTTTTGTTGCCTTGATATTTTTTGGAGAAAAAGCGAATATTACAAGGCTTTTAATTGGCTCGGTAATTCTTATTATATCATTATATTACAATAAATTGATTTCTATTTTTTTGAAAGATAAAAATGAGGAGAGGGAATAGAGTGCTGTGGTTTCCCTCTCTCGGCTAGTAAAGTAATTAAATTAATCATTTACAATATTAATATCGCTATTATGAGAAGGAACTTTAATTTTTTTTTAAAAAATCTTCCCTTTTTATTAGGGAAGATTTATACATAAATTTTACTTAGAAGCTACAGCTTCTATTTCGACTCGGGCACCCAAAGGAAGATTAGCAACTTCAAAAGCAGCTCTGGCAGGAAAATCCTTTGAAAAGAATTCGGCATAAACATTATTCATAGCGACAAAATCTTTAATGTCTGCCAATAAAACAGTCGTTTTAATAACATTTGAAAAATCCATTTCAGCTTTTTTTAATATCTCACCCATATTTGTTAAAGATTGTCTTGTTTGTTCTTCGATAGATTCTCCGGCAAATTTTCCGGTAATCGGATCGATTGGTAATTGACCTGAGATAAACAATAAATCTCCTGTTTGAACAGCTTGTGAATAAGGTCCAACCGCTTTCGGGGCATTTTCAGTAGCAATAATTTTTTTCATAAATCCTCCTATTTCTTTAATTTTAGAATTTTTATCATAACATCGTTAACATTTTTCATTCCTTCATTAGAAAGTACAGCCACGTTTTGGAAACTATCTTCCACACGTTTTCCAAGAATTCCTTGATCCTTTGAAATATACACGTCATTAACAGCCAAAAGGGCAAGATTTACCGCTTCCCCACAAGCTGAAGAAACTTTATAAGAACAACTTTCTTTAGCACCATCACAAACAATTCCTGAAAAATTTGCAATCATACCATTCATTGCTCCGATCATTTGTTTGATGTCTCCACCTAAAAGATAAACTGTGGCGGCAGCTGTTCCAACTCCGGCAGTTATAGCAGCCCCACAAATCGGTGCCAATTTATCTAAATAATTTTTAGCAAAGGCATTTACAAAATTGCTTATAGCTAATGCTCGGTACAATTCGACCCTACTTCTTTCAAGATTTGAGGCAATAACCATAATTGGGATAAAAGTTGTAATTCCTTGATTACCACTTCCGCAACTTGACATTACACTCAACGGAGCTCCCCCCATTCTGGCATCACTAGCAGCGGCGACACCCATTCTAACTAATGTTACCAAATTATTACACATAATATTTTTTTCTAATATTTTTTTATAACCAGCACCCAATCCGATTCCGCAATTATTTTTAATTCCATAATCTGATATTTTTTGGTTCAAGTTGATTCCCTCGTCAAAAAAGGTTAATTCTTTCTCTTCCAATTCTATAATTGCTTTTAAATATTCTTTGAAATCAAATTCTTCAAAATCATCCTTTTCTTTCTCAGAATAATTCCTGCTATTTAACAAGACTTTTCCGTTAACTTCAATATAGCTGATATTAGTATGAGTTCCGGTTAATTCAACTAAACAATTACCTTCTGTTGTTTCTAATTTTACTTTGATGAAAACACTCAAATCTGTTTCAATTGAGCTGAACTTTACGATATTTGAATCAATCATTTTTTGAGCAGTATTAATTTCAGATTCGGTAATATCGTTAAAAAATTCCAATTCTTTATCCGGATTTCCATCAATAATTCCTAAAGAAATGGCTAATTCAATTCCATATCTTCCGGTATTTGGAATTTTTGCGGAAAAGGCATTTTTATAAAAAGCATTGCTTAAAGTAACATCGACACCTAATACATTACCACCAATATTTTTACGAGCGGTAGCACAGGCAACAGCTATTGCAACCGGTTCAGTACATCCCATAGCTGGTTTTAAATTTTTCTTCAGAATCTTAAGTATCTTATTTTTAATCATTTTATTACTCCTTGATTCTTAAAAATAAAATGAGATTAATTGAGCAAGTTATTTTTCAAAATTGTTGTAACAAAACTTACAAAGCAAATTATTAAAAAACAAATGATAATACTTCGGCAATATTCTTAGTCTTTATTAATGAAATATTTTTCTCTTTTAAATTATTGTTTTGCGAAATACAAATTTTTTGATAACCTAATTTTTTGGCTTCCTTGACTCTTTTTTCCATTTGAGCAACATTTCTTATATTTCCATTAAGTCCTACTTCTCCAATTAAAACAGTTTTCTCCAAAACAGGTTTTTCTTGAAAACTCGAGATTATGGAAATAATTATTGCCAAATCCAGAGAAGGTTCCAAAACTTTAAGTCCACCAATAATGTTCACAAATATATCGTAATTTCTAAGTTCAATTCCTAAAACTTTTTCAATAACCGCAATGAGAACGGCTAATCTTTTATGATCAAATCCGATGGCAACTCTCTGAGAATTTCCATAGCTTGCTGATGAAACCAAAGATTGTACTTCAATTAAAAAAGGACGACTCCCTTCAATTATACAACCTATTGAACTTCCAATAGAATTTTTTTCTTCATTAATAAACATCTCAGTCGTATCTTTAACCTCAACCAGTCCCTCTTTTCTCATCTCAAACAAACCAATTTCATTTGTAGAACCAAAACGATTTTTTGAAGTTCTCAATATTTTAAAATGGTGATTTTTATCACCTTCAAAATACAATACAGTATCGACAATATGTTCGATTATTTTTGGACCGGCAACAAAACCATCTTTAGTAACGTGTCCGATCAAAATTATGGGTAAGTTAAATTTTTTCGCAATTTGAGTAAGAATTAATGTACATTCTCGCAACTGCGAAATTGTTCCCGGTGCCGAATCTATTTTTTCAGAGGAAACAGATTGGATGGAATCTATAATTACCAAATCAGCATCAATCAGCTGTATTTGATCCAAAATTTTTAAAAGATTATAAGTACAAAACAGGAAAATATTATCAGATTTTACACCTAATCTCTTACTTCTAAGTAATATTTGTTGAGTGCTTTCTTCTCCGGAAACATAAAGAATTTTTTTTGATTCTTTTGCTAATTTATTCGATATTTGAAGCATTAGAGTTGATTTTCCAATTCCCGGCTCACCACCTATCAAAATCACCATTCCCGGAACAATTCCACCTCCTAAAACACAGTCAAATTCAGTAATACCGGTTTTTATCCGTTCTTCTTTTGTTATTTGAACATTATTCAGTTGAATTGGCTTAACATTTTCAGGAGATTCAATAATTGTATGTTTGGACTTCTTTTTTCCAATAACTCGCGAGGATTCTTTTAAGGAATTCCATGCTCCACAATGTGGACATTTCCCCGACCATTTAGTTACTTCATTTCCACATTCTGAACAAAAATATGTACTCATAATCACCTACTTTATCAATTGTTTGATATACTTTTTTTGATTAATTTTCTTCCTAAAATATATATTATGTTATAGCTTGGAACGAATATTATTAGACTAATTGCAATTATTAGCAGCAAATATCCAAAACTTAGAAAAACATCACTGATTGTGTTCATCGATGCTATCTGAGATTTATAATATAAAAATATTTCGCTATTATTAATGAAATATTTTAAATTTGAATTTAGAATAACGGCAAATAATTCTATTGATGAATAAATAAAGATGACAAACAAAATAATATTTATTAAATAGAACAACGATTGTTTAATTCTTCTTAAAAATATCTTAAATGACAAGCCTAATTTATTTATCCGTAAATAAATTGGTAAAACAAATTGAACATAAATCAAAATCATTGAAGCTAAAAATATATGAATATATTTAATTAATTTGAGAATAAATTCAAGTAAACTTAAGTTTAGCAAATTTAATATTGAAGGAAACAAAATACTACAAACAACCATTAGACCTGAGAGAATAACTTCAACAAAATAAACTAATAAAAAAATTGCTATCGAGTTCAAAACGGCTTTGGAAATATGTTTAAAATTAGTTCTTATCTTATTCTGCGAACAAACAAATGCTGTCTCGGAAAAAAAGATCAAGATACTAATCATAAATATAAAAGAGAAATAAAAGTAAACAAATAGCGGAGAAAAATAAAAGGAAACACTTTCTCTATCAAAAAAAACGTTTAACCAATCAAATGTTTCGTGAGGTAAAAAATCTATAAGATGGAAATAAAATATCATGAAAAAGAAAATTGGCGTCATCGGAAAAAATATATTTGCCAGAAAAGGAATTTTAAGATGTTTGATTTCTGTTTTTCTATTCATAAAATTCTCTGGCATATTGGATATCATTTGAAATTGCTTTAATAAGTTTATCTACGGAATCAAATTTCATTTCAT
>JAMOQM010000148.1 GCA_027064005.1 Candidatus Cloacimonadota bacterium
TTGAAGTTGGAATTGATGTTTTGTGGAAAATGATTGAATAAGGAAAGAGAAGAAAAGAAAAGTAAAAACTAAAAAGTAAAAAGTAAAATAAAGAAGTACAACGACTTTGTAAGTCGTTAAAAACAAAATTTAAGAACATCGGAATGTATGATTAGCGGGAGTTCTTCCGATTGTTCGACTTTGAATGACAACCACAAATTACCACGAATTACCACGAATTTAAGAAAGAAGAAAAGAAAAGTAAAAAGTAAAAACTAAAAACTAAAAAGTAAAACAAATAAAGAAGTACAACGACTTTGTAAGTCGTTAAAAACAAAATTAAAGAACATCGGAATGTACGATCAGCGGGAGTTCTTCCGATTGTTCGACTTCAAAATTAAAATGAATAATGAACAATGAATAATTAGGTAGGAAAGAAGATAATAAATGTAAAATGAAAAACAACCACAAATTAACACAAATTAGTACAAATAAGAAAATATTTTAACCACAAATGAATACGAATTAGAAAAGATTTTTTAATAAATTAACACAAACAATTTGACTGAATGAACGCTCATTCATTTTTTGCCAAAAAAATAATGGAGGTTGGTAAATTGAAGTTAAGATTAACGAGAGACGCAAAGAGAAAAGTAATGAGAGCAAAAATCTTAAACGCAGGAATAGAGATGTTTGCCGAAAAAGGATTTCATCAAACAAGAATGTCTGAAATTGCAAAGAAGGCAAGGGTTGCTGATGGGACAATTTACCGATATTTCATCAATAAAGACGATTTATTGATATCTTGTTTTGAAGAGATAATTACTGTAAAATTAGATGAGGTTAAGGCTAGTCTTGAAAAAATTCCCAACAAGGGAGATAAATTAATTTCCTTTATAGATGCTCACATCAAAGTGTTTACGGAAAATCCCACTATTGCTAAATTTATGATTTTAGAATTACGTCAAAGTCCGGAATTTTACAAGAAATATCCTAATTTCTGGCCTATAAAACGTTATCTTGCCTATTTAAAAAAATTGTGCGAAGAAGCAATTGATGCCGGGAAAATCAAACCGGTAAATCCTTCGGTTTTAACAATAATGTTATTTGGAATGATGGATTACGTTTTAATGGAATGGGCGTTGACTGACAAAATCGACTCTTTAGACAATATTAAAAATGAAATTCAAAAGATTCTCGAAAACGGAATAAAAAAATAGGAGAAATTATGAGAAAGATTCTACTACTAATAACGTTGATGATTCCAATGATGGCTTTTTCTTCAGAAAGTATTTCTTTGAAAAAAGCAGTCAATTTGGCATTGGAACACAATCATTTAATGAAGTCTTCACGTGAAATCATGAAGGCAGGGAAGGATGATAAAAAAGCTGCCTTCACTCGTTTTTTACCATCTTTTTCTTTATTGGGAGATTACACCCAATTACAAGAAAAATTTAAATTGAAAACCGAGAAAATGATTATCCCGTTAGTGGATAGTCAAGGTAATCCGGTCTATATTCTTAATCCGGAAACAGGACAACCGTTTGTTGATTCTGCAACGCATTTAACTTTTTTACCGCCTCAAGAAGTTAAATTTGGGCAAAAGAAAAATTATGCTTTAACTTTTCAACTTACTCAACCGATTTTTACCGGTGGAAAAATTGTTCAGCAATATAAAATTGCAAAATCTGTTTCGGAAATTTCAAAGTCAAATAATTCCAAATCAAAACAAGATTTGATTTTTGAAACGGAGAAATCGTATTTCCGAGTAGCTAAACTGAAAGAAAAAGTTGTTTTAGCCGAGAAATATAGTCAGATGATAAATAAACATCTTTCTGATCTTCAAAATATGTATAAAGTTGGAGTTATTACAAAAAATGATATCTTGAAAATCAAGGCAAAAGTTAATGAAGCTGAACTTCTTAAATTAAAGGCTAATAACGGTTTAACTCTTTCTAAGATGGATCTTGCTCAAAAAATCGGGATTGATCTTAATTCTAATTATCAAATTGCCGATACTTTGAATATTGATATGGAAAAAAATAAATTTTCAAAAGCAAAGTTAGATTTGGGAAATCGCCCGGAAATTAAAATGGCGAAAGAAAATGTTAAAATTAATAAATCTCTCTTAAATATAGCTTATTCATCTTATCTTCCAAACCTGGTGTTAAATGCAAATTATACATATCTCAAACCGGATATTTTTGGCGGCTTTGAAAATGAATTTGGCGATTCGTGGCAAATTAGTTTATTACTTCAAATGGACCTTTTCAAATGGAATGAAAGAGGTTTCAATACAGCTGCTGCAAAACATCGCAAAAAAGCTGCCGAAGAACAATTAAAAGAATTGGAAGAAAAGATAAATCTTCAAACTACTCAATCATTATTCAAATATAAGGAATCTATGAAAACGGTAGTATTGGCAAAATCATATTTAGATCAATCTGCGGAGAACTTGAAAATGGCAAAAGGTAAAATGCTTCAAGGTATGATTTCAAGTTCTGAAGTTTTGGATGCAGAGATTATTTGGCAAAAAGCATATTCAGAATGGATTGATGCTAAAGCGAATTTGTTAACACAAGAATTAGAAGTAAAAAAATCATTAGGAATATTAAAATAAAGGAGAGAAAAATGAGAAAAATTATACCGATATTAATGATTGTAGCCGGAATTTTAGCCGGTTGCAATTCTAAAGAAAATAAAAAAACTGTTGAGAAAAAACAAATTATTTACGTAAAAGCTGCTAAATCTTTAATGATAAATTACGTTCCGGAATTGAAATTAAGCGGTTCTGTAAAACCTTGGAAAGAAGCGAATCTTGGAACAATTATTCCCGGAAAAGTTGAAAAAATATTAGTTAAAGAAGGTCAATTCGTCAAAAAAGGTGATTTGCTTGTTGAACTTTCAGCTGAATTATTAACTCAATCGGAAATTGAATATAAAACATATCAAAAAGATTATAATCGGGTAAAAACATTATTTAAAGAAGGCTCAATTTCAGAAATGGACTATGATCACATCAAAGCAAAATATGAAGCTTCTTATGAAAAATATAAACTTCTTAAGAAAAACTGCCAAATTTTCGCTCCATTTAGCGGAATTATTACGGACAAACTTTTGAACGAAGGTGAAACTTTTACTTTTAATTTACCACTTAAACCCGGTTATTCCCATAATCCCGGAATTGTAAAATTAATGCAATATAACAAAGTTAAAATAGCTGTGGAAGTTGATGAAAACCAACTTAAAAATATTCATAAAAATCAAAAAGTAAAAGTAAAACTCAGTGCTTTCCCGAATGATTTATTTAGTGGTAAAGTTTATGAAATTAAACAATATGTTTCAAATATGACCAGAACTTCGACGGTTTATATCAAAGTGGATAATTCTGACAGGAAAATTAAGCCTGGAATGTTTGCGGAAGTTGCCTTTATTCTTGGTGAAAAATCAGGTGTAAAAGTACCACGTTCGGGAATTTTACAACAAGAAGGAACCGGGAATTATTATGTTTTGAATATTGATTCAACCCAAAATTCCGGAATTGCGAAAGCAAAAAGAGTTGATATTAAGATAGTTTATAATGAGAATGATTTTGCCGTAGTAAAAGGTTTAGCTGAAAATAAATTAATTGTAACCGCCGGCAAAAGTAAGGTTATTTCAGGAAACCCAATTAACTTCAAATTAGGAGATTAAGAAATGAAATTACCAAAAATCGCAGTAGAAAATCCGGTTTTCACTGTTATGATATTTGTCGGGATACTTCTATTTGGTGTAGTATCTTTGAGTATGCTTCCAATGGATGTTCTTCCTGATATCGAGCAACCTCAGCTCACAGTGATTACGGTATATCCCGGGGCATCAGCTGATGATGTTGAACAACAAGTTACAAAAATTCTTGAAGAAGAATTAGCCAGTGTCACCAATATTAAGAAAATGACGTCCGAATCAAAAGAAAATGTTTCTTTTATTCATCTTCAATTTAAATGGGGACTTAATCTTGATTCTGCAGTTAATGCTACTCGTGATAGGATAGAAATGGTAAAACGCGATCTGCCTTCCGATGCTGAAAGTCCGATGATTTATCGAATTAACAGTTCAATGATGCCGGTGTTAATTTACGGGGTTGAAGCTAAAGAAAGTTTTGGGGGATTGGATAAAATTATTCAAAATACAATATCTTCTCATTTGAAATCGATTCCGGGTGTTGGTACCGTTGTAGTTGTAGGTCAACCTGAAAGAGAAATTCAAGTCAATATTGATCCCTATAAAACTAAAGCCTATCATCTTACTACCGGTGTGATTGCTCAACTTATCTCTGCTCAAAATATAACAATTCCGTCCGGAAATATTAAGGTTGGCAAAAATGATATTTCGGTAAGAGTTCCCGGTGAATTTAAGACAGTAGATGAATTAAAGAATATTACTTTGAGTAGTTTTAACGGCAAAACAATCCATCTTTATGATGTGGCTGAAGTTAAAGATACGTTTAAAGAAAAAAATGAAATGATGAGAACTTCCGGGGCAAAATCGGTTTTGATGATGATTCAAAAACAATCCGGAGCAAATACTCTCGAAGTTGTAAATTCTATAAAAAAAGAAATGGAAAATATTCGAAAATTAGTACCTGGCGATGTAAAAATTACTCAGCAAGTGGATGCTTCTGAATTGGTTACTCACTCAATTAGTAACTTAAAATCAACAATTATTTATTCGGGACTTTTCGTAATTTTAGTAGTCTTTTTCTTCTTAAGAGAAATGAAGAGCAGTTTGATTGTAATTTTAACAATCCCTTTCTCATTAATTACCGCTTTCATTTTTATGTACGCTTTGGGATATTCCATGAATATTTTTAGTTTGATGGCTTTGGCGATTGCGATTGGAATGGTAGTTGATAATTCCATTGTGGTTTTGGAAAATATTTCTCATCATATTGAGAATGGAGAAAAGCCGGATCAAGCTTCAATTTTCGGGTCAAGTGAAATGGGAATGGCGATTACGGCATCTACTTTAACAACAGTTGCCGTTTTCCTTCCAATGATTTATATGGGAGGATTAGTAGGAATTTTATTCAAACAACTGGCTATTTTGACAACTGTAACGATTTTTGCCTCTCTTTTCACATCTTTAACTTTAACTCCGATGCTTTCTTCTAAAATATTGAAAGCAAAAACAAAAGTTGCTGTTAAACACGGAAAATTTTTTAATTGGAGTGAGAAGCGTTTTAATTCGATGGAAAATCATTACAAATCAATATTGAGTTGGTCAGTTAATCATCGTTGGTTTGTTTTATCAATATCATTATTAGTATTTATGGGAACTTTGTGGATGGGACGAAGTATTGGCTCGGATTATATTCCTGAATTTGATGCCGGAGATGTTTTGGCTTCCATAGAGTTGGAAGTTGGAGCATCTGTTCAAGAAACAAATAGAGTTGCCAAAGAAGTTGAAAAAATTATGAAAGAAGAAATCCCTGATGCTCGAGCAATTTATGTTATTTCCGGTCAAACCGAAAAAGGAATTCTCGGAAGTGTAGGTTTTGATGAAGGTATAAATAAAGCAAGTATTGGAGCCAAGTTGGTTATTCCTGACGAAAGAGATTATACTTCAAAAGATGTTGCTGCTAAAATTAGAGAGAGAGTTGCAAAAATTCCTGAGATTGTGAATTTTAGAGTTACGGGAGGAAGTTTACTCGGATCTGCTTTAGTTGGAAATAAAAAACCGATTGAAATTGCGTTAATGGGAAATAATTTTGATGAATTGAATCAAACCGCTACTCTGATTTCTGAGAAATTGCATAAATTACCGTATCTTAAAAATGTTCAAAATACTATTGATAAAGGAAATTTGGAGTTTAAAGTTAACGTTAATAGAGCTAAAGCTTCTGATTTAGGATTAAGTTCCGCTTCGATTGCTTTACAAGTCAGACAGGCAATTTATGGTTCCGAAACTACTGAATACCGAGAAAATGGTGATAAGTATAAAATTGTCGTTCGATATGCACCAAAATATAGAAACGATATAAATGAAATTCAAAATATGATGTTGGTTAATTCAAAAGGACAACAAATTCCACTCAATCAAGTAGCCAAAATTGTGCAGGGAAAAGGATTATTGCAAATTAATCGAGAATCTCAGCAAAGAACGGTTTATGTTAAAGCTGAGTTAAATAAAATCTCACTCGGTGATGCTGTGAAAAAAGTGGAATCTTACCTCAAAACAATTCCTAAAAATAATGATATTGTGATTAAACTTGGCGGGCAATATGAAGATCAACAAGAATCTTTCGGTTCCTTAAAACTGATTTTTATTCTTGGAATCTTGCTTGTTTATATGGTTATGGCTTCCCAATTTGGTTCTTTCCTAGATCCGTTCATTATTATGTTTGCTGTGCCATTAGCTATAATTGGCGTGTTGTGGGCATTCTTCTTTACTCATTTGACGCTCAGTGTAGTCACGTTTATCGGTATTATAATGCTTCTCGGTGTTGTGGTAAATAATGGAATTGTGTTGGTTGATTATACAAATTTACTTCGAGCTCGCGGGTATAAAATTAAAGATGCCATTTTGCAGGCGGGTAAATCTCGTATGCGTCCGGTTTTGATGACAGCTTTTACAACAATTCTCGGAATGATTCCTTTGGCAATCAGTAAAGGTATGGGATCGGAAATGTGGTCTCCTCTCGGAATTACTGTTATCGGTGGATTATTAATTGCTACTTTGATTACTTTGATTTTTATTCCGGTAGTTTATTTGACTTTTCATCATAAACAATTAAAAAAAGAAAGTGAGGAAAATTAAATGAAAATGGTTTACTGCACTTGTAACGTAAGTGTTCTTAATGAATTAATAGAGATTTTTGAAGAATGCAAAATAAATAATTATCAAATATCTAAAGAAATAATTGGTAAATCTGTGCTTGGAGATTTAAGAATGAATACCGCTGTTTGGCCGGGACATAATTCAACATTAATAAGTCAAGTTGAAGATAAAGATGTTGAAAAAGTTGTTGCTAAAATAAAGAAATTTAATGATGAAGCATATAATGAAAATGAAAATATTACCCTGTCTTCTTGGAAAATAGAGGATTATATCAAGTAATTATTTTTCGGGAAGGAATTGATTTCCTTCCCTTTTTTACTTTTGGATTATTTCGCTGTATTTACGTATGAATTCACATTTTTAATTTACCGGCATAGATTTGGTATTTGTCGAAACTCAAATGCTAAATCGTAGTTTACATTTTAAATTATCTCAATACTATGGTAGAGTTTAGAACAAGTTTCAATTTAAAGAAATCCTATCTTGAAGGCGACAATACTCTTTGTTTTTTAAGAATATCCGATGTGAAAATGTTGTTGAAACTATTTTGATAAATTTCAAGAAAATCCCAAAATATGTTTTTGGTTTGACAAAATAACGCCCTAATTAATCCTAAGATAAACAAACATTGAGGTAATTATGAATCATAATATAGATGAATTAAATTTGTCGATAAATGCAATAAAAGCTATTGAAAGAAAAGGTTTTAAGGAATTTACATCAATTCAAAGAAAGGTTATCCCTTTAATTTTGAGTGGTGAAAAAGACCTTTTGGTACAATCTCAAACAGGAACGGGGAAGACCGCTGCCTTTGCAATTCCTTTGATTGAAAAAATTAAAGAAAAAAAAGCAAATCAAATTTTAATTTTAGCTCCAACTCGGGAATTGGTTATCCAATTATCTGAAGAAATTCATTCATTATGTGGAAGGAAAAGAATTAAGATTGCCCTGTTATATGGCGGACAATCATTCGATTCTCAGCTGAAAAGATTAAAAAATGGTGCTGAAATTGTGATTGGAACTCCGGGAAGAGTTTCTGAGCATATCAGTAGAAAAACGTACAAAACAAAAAAAATCGACTATCTTATTTTAGATGAAGTTGATGAAATGCTAAAATCAGGTTTTGCGGATGATATGGAAGAAATCCTAAAGTTTTCAAATAGAAATCGCCGGACATATTTTTTCTCAGCAACTGTTCCTGATAAAATCAGTCAATTAGCTAAGATGTACACAAAAAGATTGATTCGGGTTTATTCAGATTATAAAAAAATTACTAATGAACAAACTCGCCAGATTTACTTTGATGTTTTATCTCATGATAAATTGGATTATTTAAAAACTATCTTAAAATTTGAAAAAGATTTTTATGGAATTGTTTTTTGCACAACCAAATTGAAAGCCAAACATCTTGGAATTAAATTAACAAAATTAGGATTTTCTGCCGGTGCAATTCATGGAGATTTGGAACAAGATGAACGTGAAAGAATTATCGGGAAATTTAGACAGAAAAAGATTATGATTTTGACAGCGACAGATGTTGCTGCTCGCGGATTGGATATTCCGGATTTAACCCACATTATCAATTATTCGCTTCCGAAAAATTCTGATTCTTATGTTCACAGAATCGGAAGAACCGGACGCGCCGGAAAACCCGGAATTGCCATAACTTTTGTAACTCCGGAAGATGATTCAAAATTTATCCGAATTAGGAAAATTTTAAAACAAATTGTTCATCATGATGATATTGATAATTATAAAATTATTGAAAAAAAAGAAGAAGAAAAATCCAAAAAATCTCAAAAAGATTCTGAAAAAGAAATTAGATTATATTTTTCTTTAGGCACTAAAAATGGAATGACAAGACAGAAATTGGTTGAATATATCTTTAAACACACGCAAATTACGGGTGAAAAATTAGCTCATATTTTGGTATCGGAAACTTTTTCTTTTGTAACAACTTCGGAATCAAATGCCGAGATTATCTTAAATGAATTTAGAAATACAAAAAACGGTAAACGTAAAATGGTGGAAATAGCTAAAGAAAAACCGAAAAACAAAAGCTAAAATTAATCTAAATATAATAAAAAATCAGGCAAAACCAGAAATGATTTTGCCTTTTTGTTTTTAAATTTACTTTAGATTTTCATTAATAAAACTGCGATAAGTAGGATTTATTTTGAGCAATTCGCTATGATTTCCTATCCCTAAAATATTTCCTGAATCTACAAACATAACTTTATCAACATATCGTAAAGTTGAAAGTCGATGTGAAACAATGAAACAAGTAATTTCTTCATATTTTGCATTGATACTTGTCCATAATTTATCTTCATTGTCAGCATCCAAACTTGCGGTAATATCATCAAAAATTAGTATCTCCGGTTTCCTGACTAAAGCTCTTGCAATCGAAAGGCGTTGTTTTTGTCCACCGGAAAGTGAAATACCACGTTGTCCGACTTTAGAATTTTCTTTATCGGTAAAAGATAATATTTCCTTTTTGAGTTGAACTATTTCCATTAATTCCCAAAATTCTTCATCAGAAAGATTTTCTTTTCCAAATTCTACATTTTCTTTTATTGTGCCGGAAAATAGAAGAGGCTCTTGAGCAACATAGCCGATTTTATTTCTCAAAGTAATTTTATCAATATTTTCAAGAGGTAAATTGTTGATTGTAATTTCGCCTTTTTCCGGATGATACATTCCTGAAATTAATCCTAAAATGGTTGATTTGCCGGATCCAACCGGTCCTAAAATAAGAACACGATCACCTTTTTTTATATCCATACTTATGTTAGAAATAACTTCCTCTTCACCATTATAATGAAAGGAAACATCTTTAAATTTAATTTCATCTATTTTGCTAATCTTAACTTTGTTATCATCAGATGATTCTGTTGTTGGAAAATCTTTAATTTCTTCCAATCTATCAATATTAACAAATGCCTGTTTTGCAGAAACGAAAAGTTGCGGTAAATCCAAAATGGGATAAATGAGCATTTCAAGATAACTGTAAAAGGCAAAAAATGTCCCGATTGTAATTTTGTTATTCACAGCTAAATATCCTCCGTAAAGTATTACGGAAATTTGAGCGAAACGGTCAATATACATATAAACCATTGAAAGCATTGTATTTAACTTAACAACTTTCATCTCGGTTTTAAATCTTTCATCTAACGCCTTATCAAAAAAGCGTTTGTATTTATTTTCACAAACAAAAGATTTAATGATTCTAACTCCGGAAAAACTCATTTCCAATTGATTATTTATTTCACTGATAGCTTCCTGATTTTTCTGAAATTGTTTATAGAGTTTATTGGAAGTTACATAAAATATAGCAATCATAATCGGAATGGGAATTAGCGTGATAAGCGTCATTTTCCAACTTAGAAAAAACATTATTGATAAGCAGAATAGGATTTTATTTAGAGATTCAAAAGCTCGAAAAATTCCGGAGCATAAAAACCAACCTATTTTTGGAAAATCTGTTAAATCATTGGTCAATCGTGTTACCAAATCTCCGGTTCGAAATTTATTAAAGAAAGTAAAATCTTTTTCGAGAAGCGGTTTAAAATATTTTAGTCTTAAAGCATTTTCAAAAGTAACGTTCATAAAGGCGCGCAATCCCGGATATAAGGAGGCAATTAATTGAGCAAAACCAATTGCAAAAATGATCATTATATATTTGAAAACAATACCCTGCGGATTAGGATATAATTCTTTATGTTTTACAATATTTTGAAATGAATCTATTATTTTTTTGAAAACATAAGGATAAGCAATAGTTACTGCTGTTGAAAGCATTGTCATAAAAACAAGCAGAGCAATGAATTGCTTATGTTCTTTCCATTGACGGAAAATCCATTTTATATGATTATTTATTTTCATTTACAACCTTCTTATGGTTTGATACAAATTGCAATTCTACCAAATTTTTGTATTCCGGTGATGTTTGCAATAATTCATTATGAGTTCCGCGAGCGATGATTTTTCCATCATCAAAGAAAAGAATTTGATCCGCTTTCAGGATGGAGGTCAATCGGTGAGCAACAATAATCATCGTTTTTTGTTTAGAAACTTTATCTATCATTTTCTGGATTTTGGATTCGGTTTGAGCATCAATTGAGGCAGTTGCTTCATCCAAAATGATTATTTCCGGATCAATTACCAAAGCCCGTGCAAAACTCAAGATTTGTTTTTCACCGACAGACAAGTTTTCACCTCTTTCAATGATATTTTTATGGGATTTTTCCGTGTCTATAAATTTCTCAGCTTGAACATTTCTTAATGATTGAGCTACTTGTTCATCCGAAATTTCCTCATTATATATTCTGATATTTTCCGTGATTGAGCCGGGGAAAAGGAAAATATCTTGCATTACTAATCCGATTTTGCTTCGCCAAGTTTTCATTTTTAATTCTGTTAACGGTTTGCCATCAATTAGGATTTTTCCCGAGTAGTTGTTGTAAAATCCACAAAGCAATCCTATTGTCGTTGATTTTCCACTTCCGGAAGCACCAACCAAAGCTAATGTTTCGCCTTTATTTACGACAAAATTTATGTCTTTTAAAACATCTTCATTATCTTTGTAATTAAATCTAATATTTTGGAATTCAATTTTTTTCTCAAAACTCGCGTCATATTTTTCATCACGAAAATAATCTTCCGGTTTTTCATTCAATAAAGAATAAATTCTCTGTAATGAAACAAATGCTCGTTGAATCATTGCCACATTCTCAGTCATCATAACTAAAGGTTGAACTAATCTTCCGGTGTATTGGGTGAAAATAATAAATGTTCCAATCGTCATTGTTCCGGCAAAGATTTTAGGACTGGTAAGCCACAGAATTGCAGAAATGAATAGGGTTTGCATTGTGAAATCAAGAACTCCCCAAGCTGAGTATTCTATCATAGCAGCCTTAATTTCCACCTTTTTTTTCATCAGACTTTTTTCTTCAAGAATTTTATAAACGCTTTTTTGACGATTATACATCTGAACTATGGAGATTCCTTGAATATATTCGGTTAACACAGAAGTAACTTCGGCAAAACTGACTCTGATTTTTTTGTAAAATTTATTCAAATACTTGAAAAGATAACGAGTAGAAATTCCAACAATTAAAATAGGAATCAATAATATGGAAGTAAGATGAGCATTTTTGTAAAATAAAACAGCAAACATCCCTACAAAAAATAATAAATTTCCCAAAATCATTAATGAAAATTGGGAGAAAAATTGTTTTACTTTTTCACTATCACTTTCAACTCGAGCGATTAATTCTCCTACTTGATTTTTATCAAAAAAGGAAATCGGCAAGGTTAGAAGATGATTAAATAAATCTGCTTTTATCCTCGTGATAATTTTAACTCCAACTTTTGCCATAACAATAGTTTGTGCATAAGTAAGAATCCCCGATACTATAATTAACCCTAAAAAAAATATAGCATATAAGAGCATATCGTGCATATCGGAATTAGGAACGCTTTTATCAATGATGTGTGCTAAAATTAGCGGATCAATCAGATATGAGATTGATGTTAGTATCATTGTAAAGAATCCAAAGACAAATAACCACTTGTCTTTTTTAATGTAATTTAATAAGAAAACTACATAAGCTTTTTTTTTGATCTTCATAATAATTGTCCTCAACAAAATATTGCTTGCAACTCTCCGACAAAACGTCAGTTATGACGAAATGTGTCAATATAAAAAAATCCGGTTTAGATAATATTTGACGTTTTAAACGACCGATCAATTAAGAAAAGTACTGATACTAATAACTTTAGATATGTGTCGAAAGTCAAAGAATTTAATAAAAATATTTTTTATTTGGACTGCATTTACTCTGTCGATCATAAATTTACACACTCAATTTACTTTAAAATAAAAAAAATAATGTACAAAAATTCTTTCATAAAAAAAATGTCGAGAGCGGAGGAAAATAATGAAAAAGAGATATATAATTACAGCGTTCTCAATATTTATTGTGCTGGTAAATGTTGTGATTCTAACAAAACGTTATGATGGTAAAAAGAATGTGGCATTAAAAAAATCTGACATTAAATTGATTAGTGAACAAGATAAAAATAATGCTAATGCAATGGTAACAACTCAAAGGAGAAATGCGATCACAAATGCGGTCTCTATAGTAGAATCCAGCGTTGTCTCGGTAAATGTTGTGAAAACAGAAATTGTAAGACAAAATACCGATCCTATGCAAAATCCTTTTTTCGGATTCTTTGGAATATTTCCTTACGAGCGTCAGGTCAAAAGTTTAGGTTCCGGAGTAATTTTCAATAAAGATGGATACATTTTAACCAATGCTCACGTTGTCGAAGGAGCTTCGAAAATCAAAATTGTGCTTCCTGACGGAAGAAGTATGGATGGAAAATTAATTGGGATTGATGTAGCTCACGATATTGCGGTTGTTAAAGCTCTTGGTAAAAATCTTCCCGTTGCAAAATTAGGAACTTCTTCTGATTTGATTATCGGGGAATGGTCAATTGCTATTGGTAATCCCTATGGCTTTTTTATTAAAGATAGTAAACCAAGCGTTTCTGTAGGAGTTATTTCGGCTGTTCAACGAAATTTTTCTCAGAATAAAAATGATAAAATTTATAAAGATATGATTCAAACTGATGCGGCGATTAATCCCGGTAATAGTGGGGGCCCTTTAGTTAATATTTTTGGTGAAGTTATCGGTATTAATACTTTTATATTATCACAATCCGGTGGAAGTATTGGAATCGGTTTTGCTATTCCAATTGATAAAGCTAAAAAAATTGCAACCGAACTAATCCAATACGGTGGTCCGCGAAAAATATGGTTTGGCTTTAAAGTTGATAATTTAAATCCTATGATTGCCAATTATTTTCATTTGAAAAATATGGATGGTGTGATTGTAACTTATGTTGACCCAAACAGCCCGGTTGCAAAACAAGGATTGAAAAGGGGAGATATTATTTTAGATATTAATTCTCATAAGATAAAAAATGCTAATGATGCCGAGTTGGCAGTTTCTGATATTTCAGTCGGAGATAAAGTTGTATTAAAAATTCACGGAAAAATTAAATCAAAAAAAATATCTTTTATAGCTCAAGAATTAACGAAATGATATCTTATTTGCAAATCTTTATCTTATGTTATTAAATATTTTAAAGAATTTTTTGTCTAAAAATATTGAGAAAGGAATAAATTGCTCTTGACACAAAATAGGTTAAAAAGGTTAATCTTTTCATCGGGATTTCCGATTGATGATAAAAAAATCTTGACGTAAATCCTATAAAAATTGTTTTGAAACAAGATGCCGAAGTGGTGAAATTGGTAGACGCAGTGGACTCAAAATCCACCACCAGCAATGGTGTGCCGGTTCGATTCCGGCCTTCGGTACCACTCTTTTGAACTGGAGGAAGTTAAGAAAATTGTTAGACAACTGAAAATTCTATTTGCGATGCAAATGCATTAAATGAACTTAAATAAAAATGGAGGATCAGAAATGATTAATAAAAAAATAACAATGCTACTAATAATAATGGCGACCTTAATACTTCCTTTCACATTATCGGCAGTCTCTGAAGCCGGAACTATTTTCCTTTTAATTCAACCCGGTTCAAAACCAGGAGCAATGGGAGATGCGTTTGTTGCTCAAGCAGATGATGGTTTTGCAGGATATTGGAATACAGGAGCAGAAGCTTTTAATAGAAAAACACAACTCGGTTGGATGCACTCAAACTGGTTTGGGGATGTTAAAGAAATAGATGATATTTACCTTGAATATGTTGGTTTTAATAAATATTACGAAGGTATTGGTAATTTCGGCTTAAACATTGACTATCTTACTTACGGAAGTCAAGACAGAACAGATGAAAATGGAAATGTTATTGATTCATTTTCAAGTTACGAAATGGCAATAGCCGCAAATTATGCCTTTCAAACCAGTCCAAAAACCGGTGTCGGAGTTGCCTTTAAATATATTATATCAGATTTATCTCCGGAAGGAACCGGCGCAACTGAACAAACATCCAAAGGTAAGGGAATGAGTTTTGCCTTTGATTTTGGTGTGAAACATAAAGGTGTTAATTTCGGTCAAATTCTTGTATCTCCATATAACGGTGTGATTTCTCTATACAATTTGGTTGCCGGAACTCCTGTTGAACATTCAAAATTTTCAATTCCTGTTGATAATTTAGATTTCGGTTTGAATATTCAAAATATTGGTCCTGACATCACTTATATTAATGATGACCAAAAAGATCCTCTTCCAATGAACATGGTTCTCGGATTTTCATTTAAAGCATTAGAATCAAAAATGTCTTTGTTTACGATTAATGCTGATATTAATAAACTTTTAGCCAACAATGATCCGGTATATAAAAGAATAATTACCGCTTGGACTGATGATAGTAAACAATATGAAATTGACTCCACAATCTTCAATGTTGGTGCTGAATATACTTATTTGCATCTTCTATCTTTAAGAACGGGATATGTATATGATAAAGCAGGTTCAATTGAAGGTGCATCTTTTGGTGCCGGTATTCAATACAAAATTCGTAATTATATGCTTAAGATTGATTTTGCCATGCAACCTGCCGGAGATTTAACAGACTATAATAAGACATTTTCTTTAGCTCTTGAGTTTTAGATGATAAGACGATTTGTAATGATATTTTGGATTCTGATTTTGTCAGAATCCATTTTAGTTGCCGGGAATTTAGTTTTAAAAAAGAAAATAATAAAATCAAACAATATCATCAAAACTTTACCTCATAATAAATTGTTTGATTCCCCACGAAAAAATTCTTTTAAATCAAAAAACTCAGGAAAAGTATTGGTAATCCTGGTAGATTTCCAAGAAGATAATGACCCGACAACTACCGGAAATGGTAAATTTCAATTAGAGGCGGACTCAACTTATAAGATTTCAATTGGAGCACCTCCCCACGATGAAACATATTTCTCTGAAATGCTTAAAGCTGTTACCTATTATTATCAAGCTTCAAGTTATGGATTTTATACTCCGGAATTTGACATTTTTCCGAGAACACAAGTTTGTTATACCCTTCCACATGAAATGTCATATTATAATCCGGGAACTAATTCGCCGGATTTTGTGTCTAAAACCGAAGCTTATTTTCATGATGCTTTTACCGAAGCTGATAAAGACCCGGAGATTAATTTTTCAGAATACGGGCATTATTTGATAATCCATGCCGGAGCTGATTGGCAAAATGATATTAATGGTGATTCTCCTCATGATTTACCGACGATGCACGTTTCGCTCAGTCCCGAATCTCAAATTCAAGTGGATGATGGTGAGACAACGATTTCTTATGCCTTCAGTATTCCTGAAACCAATTCTCAAGACGGACATTACGGAGTTCCTACTGCAAAAATTTGTCATGAATTCGGACATTCATTAGGACTTATTGATTTGTATAATGTAAAGAATTTCCACCCGGCTGTTGGATATTGGGATATCATGGATAGTGGTGGCAGTACAGTTTTAACTTTAGAAGGAATCGATGGGAATTATTATGATGTAGAAGGAGCAATCCCTGCTTTACCTTGTGCTTGGAATCGTCTTTTACTTTGGGGGGAAGATTTTTATCGTTCAAAAGGAATGATGAAAGATATTTCAGAATTGGGATTTGACAAAACTGTCAAAATAAAAGCGGCGGAATTACCTTATAAAATGCTGGAAAACAACCTCTATATTGTTAAAGTACCTATAAGTGATCACGAGTATTTGCTTATTGAAAACCGAGAAGTTGATGCCGATCAAGACGGTGGAACAGCTTTTCACGGAGCGTTGCCAATTACGCCCGGCAGTACGGATTATCGAGTGATAGTTTATCCTACCCGACTTTACGATACTGAAAATAAACCGAGTTATGAATACGATTTTGTTTTACCCGGTTGGATGTCTGAGAACGGTGATTATTTAGGTGGTGGGCTCGTAATTTGGGACATTAATGACAAAATAATTTATGATGAAGGTGTAACAAATTCCGATGGAGAATTTGTCTCTAATTTTGACAATAATACCATAAATATTTATCACGACCATCGCGGAGTTAGAATAATTGAAGCTGACGGAAATGATACAATTGGTAATCCGAATTCATATTTTTGGACAGGAACAGCGTTCAATACTTTCTTTAAATGGAAACCGGAATTAAATTCTGACGGTTTTTTTGTTAAATGGACATCAGATATTTTTAATGATACTTATGATTCGGAAAGTAATCCTCAATTTGTTACTGCGGAAGGTAATCCGGTTATTTATTCCATTCATGATATAAGCTCAATCGGGTCGGAAATGTCATTTTCATTTGGATTGAATTTTATGGAGACAGCCCAAAAAATATGTAAATTAACAGATATACAATCTTTGGGTCTAATTGGAAGACAAAAACATCTTGGTGATGTTGTGGCGGAAATACCTATAGTTCATAATGATTCTCTTGCTGTTTTTTCTCATTATTATAATTCTTCGAATCAGCAAGATTTTTGGGAGAATTTTTATTGGAAAATGGAGGTTGGAACTCCAAGTAATTTGCCAATTGTTTCAATGGATTTAGATTGCGATGATGATGATGAATATTCTATTGTAAAATCTGATAGCCTTGTTGTAATAAGCCCGAAAAGTGTTTTTCGATATGGATTTACAAAAAGGATTATTGATACTCCCGTATATTGGAAAAATGGAGATGAAAATAAATTTGCGATTTCAACAATAGATTCTGTATTTATCATATCTAACCAAATTGAAGAAAATTACTCGTTGGCAATTCCCGAAAGTAAATTGTGCTTAACAAATAATAAACTTCAAATTTTAAATAATGAAAAATTAACAAAAATAGATTTAATCACGAATAAAACTGCCCAAATGGTAACTAATATTAATTTGGGAAAAGGATATCCGGTTACTTTGAATAATAACGGTACTTCAGAACTTTATTTTTGGAGTGGTGATTCTAAAATTTATAAGATTAAAGATGATATTCCGAAAGAAATATTTAATTTGAGAAATTACACAACTTCTTTACCAACAAATTTGGGTTTGGCAATTGTTCCTGATAATAATTATCCGATATTATTTTTTGGGGCTGATAATCTTATTTTTGCAATTAACACTGACGGAAGTCTTTTGAACGGTTTCCCGCTTGAATTAGAAGATAAACAAATTAAAGAATTGTCAGATGTAACAATTATCAATAAGGATAATGAATTGATAGGTTTTGTTCATGATTCAACTAACGGTATTTTAGGAATTAATATCAATAAATCGGAATTGGACGATACTTTTGGACTTCATTGGGCTTCGAACGCAAATTTGAATTATTTTTATTGGGAAACTATTTCTAACCATCTGTCTTTTATTTTTTCGGATTTAGACGGAAATGTTTTTCAAGCCTTTTCAAAGTATTTTAAAGAAAATCCTATTATTTGGGAAGGTTATAAAAATGGCATAAATTCATCATTAGATTATATTGGAACTCCAACAAGTTCAGCTAATTCGGATTTTACCGCAAATGTTTATCCTAATCCCGTAAAAAACCGGAATGCAAGAGTGAGAATTTCAGGAAAAGCCGGTGAATATTCTCTCAAAATATATGATATTGCCGGAAATGAAATCTTAAATAAATCAATAAAAAAAGAATTTGACACGGATTATGATTATCGTTGGAATACAAATAAACTTAGTTCCGGTGTATATTTCGGATTTGTTAAACATAATAATCAAAAGAAAAAATTATCAATAGTTATTGAGAAATAAGGAGATATGAATGTTAAAAAAAATTATTATTGGACTAATATCATTAAGTTTTTTCACTTCGATATTTGCAGTAAATCTAACTGATCAAAGTATTATCGATGTAAAAAATCAAAGAAAATCAGCACGGAAAGCAATTATTTTATCCACTATTTTTCCGGGTGCCGGTCAATATTACGTAAATAAAAAATCAATAACTGCGTATCTTTTCCCGATAATTGAAATTGGCTTATGGTATGAATATATCAATTACCAAAATAAAGGTGATGATAAAGAAGATGATTACAAAAAATTTGCAGATACATATTATAGTCGAGCTCATCAACAAGAAGTTCAAGAAAATATGATTTCCGAAGCTGCGGCAATTGACGGTGATGCTTCAACTCCTCATAATATTTACAACGAATTGCATTTTTCTTTAAGCGATCAAAATATCCAACATTTTTATGAAGATATTGGTAAGTATGATAAATATATTTTCGGTTGGAATGATTGGTATCAAAAATATGCAGCTAACGGAATTGATTGGGTTTGGGGGTCTTCGGAAATTGATCCGGTTTGGTTAGGTAATCATATTACTGATCCTAATGACCCAAATTATCCTCAAACTGATAATTATGATCGTCCAAATTGTAGTATGAGAACAAAATATGATGGAATGAGAGAAGATGCTGAAGACGATTATGATATTGCTCGAAATTTCCAATATGGCATTCTTTTTAATCATATTCTTGCTTCCCTTGATGCTGTGAGAGTTACAAGAAAATATAACCAAGATACTTTTGCCGGCAGGACTTTTGATTATGGAATCAAAACAGCTTTAATAGACAATAAAATAACTCCGGTCTTGTCGTTTACGAAAAGGTTTTAGAATGAAGAGATTTTCAGCACTAATTATTCTTAGTATTTTAATTTTACAATTAAATGCCGAAACTTATTCTCCCAAAAAAGCTTTTATGATGTCAGCTTTAGTTCCCGGAATGGGGCAGAAGTACACTAAAAATTATACTTCGATGGGATTATTTTTAAGTTCTGAAATCGGCATAATTTTTAGTTATATATCATTTGTAAATAAAAGAGATTCGTATGAAGATTCTTATAAAATCTTGGCTCAAACTAAAGGTGGTTCGTCATATTCCGGAGATGATAGTTATTATCAAAAAATGCAACAATATATGAGCAGTGATGATTATAATGCGAAAATCCAATTTGATGCGTGGGAATATTTTTATTTGTACAATAATGATTATGACTCTTATGAACAATATGTTCAAGAAAATTCTATTTCTCCTGAAAAATCATGGAAATGGAATTCTAAAAAAGATTGGAATAAATACCATAAATATAGGAATGATCGTCAAAATTTTGATGTTTATGCAAAATTGGCTGTCGGGGCAATTCTTGTTAATCATATCATCAGCGGGATAGATGCTTTACGAGCTGCTCGCTATAAAAACAAAATCTTCGGTAAACAAGCGGAATTATTTATCACACCTGAATTTAACAAAATAGGATTTAAAGCAAATTATGTTGTCCACTTCTAAACGAAATTTATTAATAATTGCAGTTATTTTATTTAGCTCAATTTTATCAGCTGAAACTAATAAAAAAAATATTCTAAAATCTTTGGTTGTTCCCGGTTGGGGTCAACTTTCATCAGGAAGTTCGACCGGATATGCTTTTCTTGCATCAGAAACAATGCTATGGCTTTCAAAGTATTATTACATTCATTTGTCAGACCTTTCTTCGAATAAATCATTGAGAATGGCTGTAAAAAATGCGGGGATAAATTCCTCAAATAATAGCGAGAATTATCTTAATAATGTTGGAAATTATATCTCATCCGGTTTTGAATCCGGAGGTTACAATGAAAGCGTTATGAAAGCTGCAAAAGCAAATTATTCTGATCCCCAAGAACAGCAACAATATCTCGCTTCTCATATTTATAATGATGATAAACAATGGGCTTGGAATTCAAAAAGTAATAAAAGACAGTTTAAGTTAATGAGAAAAGATGCCTCCTATTATTTGGATTATTCAAAAACTATTGGTGGAATTATAATTGTGAATCATCTCATCTCGGCTATTCAAACTGCGATAATTTCTCGAAAATCAAATTTTCACGCTCAACTAAATTTAGATAGAAACAATACACCTAATTTAATGTGTAGTTATAATTTTTAAAAATAAAAAAAAATAAGGAGAATCTTATGGAAAAATTGTTGTTATTAGGCGACGAAGCATTTGCTCAAGGTGCTTTGGACGCAGGATTATCCGGTGCTTTCGGTTATCCCGGAACACCATCTACTGAAATAATTGAACATATTCAAAAAAGTGATTTAGCTAAGGAGAGACATATTCATTGTGAATGGTCGGCTAATGAAAAAACATCTATGGAAGAAGGACTGGGAATGTCTTATGCCGGCAAAAGAACAATCGTTACAATGAAACACGTTGGTCTAAATGTTGCTGCCGATCCTTACATGAATTCTGCACTAACAGGAGCAAATGGCGGAATTATTGTTGCAGTTGGTGACGATCCTTCCATGCATTCATCTCAAAACGAACAAGATTCAAGATTCTATGCTAAATTCGCGATGCTTCCGGCTATGGAACCATCTGATCAACAAGAAGCTTATGATATTCCTAAATATGCTTTTAAATTGTCTGAAAAATACAAATTACCTGTTTTATTTAGAATTCCAACAAGACTCTGCCATTCTCGTTCAGGTGTTACACGTACAGAAGTTTTACCGGAAAATGAATTATCCCTTCCGAAAGATCCTAATCAATTTATGCTTTTACCTGCAATTGCCAGAAAACGTTATCAACACTTACTTGAAATTCAAAAAGATTTGGAAAAAGAATCTGAAGAATCACCTTTTAACAAATATATTGATGGCAAAAATAAATCATTAGGAATTATAAGTTGCGGTATTTCTTACAATTATCTTATGGAAAATTACCAAGAAAGCAAATGTGAATATCCAATCCTGAAAATTAGTCAATATCCTATTCCAAGAAAATTAATTGAAAAAATGGCTGACGAATGTGATGAAATTCTCGTTCTTGAAGAAGGTATGCCGATTGTTGAGGAAATGCTAAAAGGATATTTAGGAAGAGGATTAGTCGTAAAAGGACGATTAGATGGTACTTTACCAAGAGCCGGAGAATTGAATGCAAATTTGGTTGCTAAAGCTTTACAATTAACTTTCAAAGATGGTAAAAATATTCCTGAAATAGTTGCTCCAAGACCACCGGCACTTTGTGTTGGTTGCCCTCACAGAGATACGTATCTTGCTATTAATGAAGTACTTAAACCTTTCGGACAAGGTCATGTGTTTGGTGATATCGGTTGTTATACTTTAGGTTTCCAACCACCATTTAACTCAATTAATACTTGTATTGATATGGGTGCATCAATAACTTTAGCTGTTGGAGCTGCAACTGCCGGATTGTTCCCTGCTTTCGGTGTAATTGGTGATTCCACATTTGGTCATTCAGGTATGACAGGACTTGCCGATGCTGTAGATAAAAAATCTAATGTTGTGATTTTCATTCTTGATAACAGTACAACTGCAATGACCGGTATGCAAGATAACGTTCTTTTAGGAAAACTCGAACAAGTTTGTATGGGAATTGGTGTTGAAAAGGAACACATAAGAGTTATTACTCCTTTAAAAAACAAACACGATGAAAATGTAAAAATTATTGAAGAAGAGATGAATTATAATGGAGTTTCAGTAATTATTCCTAGAAGAGAGTGTATTCACCTTTTTGCAAAAAAGAAAGCAATGAAGAAATAGGAGAAATTTAAAATGAAAAAAGATATAATTTTAGCCGGAGTAGGTGGACAAGGTATTTTATCCATTGCAACAATTATTGGATACGCTGTTGTTGAAAGCGGTTTATATTTGAAACAAGCTGAAGTTCATGGAATGAGCCAAAGAGGCGGAGATGTTCAATCTAATCTTAGATTTTCAGACAAACCTATTCATTCCGATTTGATTCCAAACGGAGAAGCTGATATCATTATTTCTGTTGAACCGATGGAAGCATTAAGATATTTACCATTTTTATCGGAAAAAGGTTGGGTTATTACAAACACAAAGCCCTTTATTAACATTGATGATTATCCTACTGAAGAAGAATTAAAAGCTGAATTGGATAAATTACCTAATAAAATTGCTTTAAATGCCGATGAAGTAGCAAAAGAAGCCGGAAATGTCAGAGCAATGAATATGGTTATGCTTGGTGCAACTTCACCTTTCTTAGGATTACCTGTAGAAAAATTAGAAGAAGGTATCAAAACAGTTTTTGGGCGTAAAGGTCAAGCTGTTGTTGATTTGAATCTTAAAGCATTTAATATTGGCAGAAAGTTTGCTGAAGAAAATAAATAATAATTTAACTTTATAGATAAGACGCATTTAAGTGCGTCTTTTTTTTTGGGTAAAAAATAAGTTTTGAAAATTGTGGACAAGAATCATAAGAAATATTTTAGGAATAATATGAAACGTTTATTAATACATATTTGTTGTGCACCATGTTTTGTTGCACCTTATTATCATTTGAAAGATAAGTTTGAATTGATGGGATTTTGGTTTAACCCGAATATCCATCCTCAACAGGAATATCATAAAAGATATATGACTTTGAAGGATTTTACCGAAAAAGAAAATATCCGTATGATTTGGAAAGATGAATATAATCTTCAAGATTTTTTGAGGAAAGCAGCTTTTCGTGAGGAATTACGCTGTTCTTCCTGTTATTATGACAGATTGAATTATGCTGCAATAATTGCTAAAAAAGGAAATTATGATTATTTTACCACCACTTTGCTTTATAGTAAATTCCAAAAGCACGAGTTGATTAAACAAATTGGCGAATCAGTTGCTAAGCTTCACGGAATAGAATTTTATTATGAAGATTTTAGAGAATATTGGAAAGAAGGAATTGCACTTTCTAAAGAAAAGGAAATGTATCGTCAACAATATTGCGGTTGTATTTATAGCGAACAGGACAGATATGAAAATCAATTGAAAAAAATCAGACATATTGATGAGAAAAATAATCGCCGATAATTCCCTTATTTTATGAAAAGCATTTTAATTGTTGCAGCCACAGATTCTTCCGGCGGAGCAGGATTATATCAAGATATTAAAGTATCTGACCGTCTCAAATTTTGGGCGTTTCCAATCATTACCGGAATTACTCTTCAAACATTCGATTCGCTCAAATTTATTCAAAATATAGAAGCCGACTTTCTGAAAAAACAATTGGATTTCGCACTGAATAACTATCATTTTGATGCGATTAAAATTGGAGCAATCTGTGGAAATTCTCAAATAAAAATAATCAAAGAATTTTTGGATAAAACTGATTGCGGGAAAATTGTAATTGACCCTGTTTTTTCTCCTACAAACGGAAGTTCTTTTATAGAAAATCCTAAAATGTATGAGGATTTTTTTTCTCAAAAAGTTACGATTACTCCCAATATTCCGGAGCTAAAACGTATTCTGAAAATGCCACATAATTCTGAAATCAAAAAACTGATAGAATCGGCTTTATCTTATTCTCAAAAAAAAAATCTTAATATTTATCTAACCGGTGGACATACGGATAATTCGTCAGAAATTACTGAATATTATATCTCTAAAAATGGAATTCAATCTTTTCAAAAAAAGAAGCAAGATTGGAAGTATTCACACGGAACAGGCTGTGCATTATCAACAGCATTTTCAATCTATAATTGTTCTCAAAACGGGATTGACGCAGCTAAAATGGCGAGTAATTTTGTAACAGAATATTTTTCAAATCTCCAAAATATATAGAAACAGGAAGGTTATTAATGAGAGAAATTGATGTAAAAATAGTCAAAGAAGCTGTGAAAAGATTGTTTCTAAAAGCTAATTTTTATTTGGATAATAAAGTTAAAGACAAGATTAAAGAATCTTTGAAAAAAGAAAGGTCTCAATTAGCAAAAGATATTTTGAGAACAATTTTGAAAAATGCAGAATTAGCAAAAAACAAAATGAAACCAATTTGCCAAGACACCGGTTCTGCTTTGGTTTTTATGGAAATAGGTCAAGATATACATTTTACGAACGGCTTTGTGAAAGATGCTGTAAATGACGGAATGAGAGAAGCTTACTTTGAAGGATATTTGCGGAAATCAATTGTTCAAGATCCTGTTTTTGAAAGAAAAAATACCATGGATAATTCTCCGGCAATCATCTATGAAAAAATTGTTCCGGGTGATAAATTAAAAATAATTGTCGCTCCAAAAGGTGGCGGTGCTGAAAATATGGGTGAAGTTAGAATGCTAAAACCTGCCGACGGATTGGAAGGTGTAAAACAATTTATTTTAGAAAGAATCAAAAAATCCAGCGGGAATCCATGTCCGCCAATTATTGTGGGCGTTGGGATTGGTGGGAATTTTGACTACTCGGCGTATTTGTCCAAAATCGCTCTTTTACGACCAATTGATGAATTTAATGAAAATCCTAAATGGGCTAAATTTGAAAAAGAAATGCTGATTGAAATCAATAAACTCGATGTCGGACCACAAGGTTTAGGAGGGAAAACAACTGCCTTAAAAGTTGCTGTCGAAACTTATCCTTGTCATATTGCGTCACTTCCGGTGGCTATAAATTTGCAATGTCACGCTCACCGACATGCTGAAGAAATAATTTGAGGAGAAAAATGGAAATTAAAATAACGCTTCCGTTAACTGATGAAATACTTCATAAACTTAAAATGGGTGATAAAGTTTTATTGTCAGGTACAATTTACACTGCCAGAGATGCCGCTCATAAAAGATTTTTAGAAGATAATAAAAATGAGGTAAAATTGCCGTTCAATCCGAAGAATCAAATTATTTATTATGTGGGACCTTCTCCAACAAAACCGGGAGATGTAATCGGATCTTCGGGACCAACTACCAGTTATCGAATGGATTCTTTTGCCTGTGAATTTATGCAAATGGGATTAAAAGGTATGATTGGAAAAGGACCACGAAATTCAGAAGTAAAAGAATGTATTAAAAAATTTGGAGCTGTTTATTTTGTTGCAATTGGGGGAGCAGCGGTGGTTATTTCCGAATCAATCGTAAAATCGGAAATTATTGCTTATGAAGATTTGCAATCAGAAGCAGTTCGGAAATTAGAAGTAAAAGATTTTCCCTGTTATGTAGCAATTGATACTGAAGGCAATGATATTTTTGATAGATAAATCCGGAGATGAGGAGGATTCTTTAGATAATATTGAGAAACTATGCGAAATTTAGGGCAAGTTAAATAATTCTACAGCTTACATAGTAAAAAATTTCTTAGCAAAAAAATCTCTTCCCCTTTGAGAATATTCGGGAGTCTATTTGTTTATAAATAAATAATATAGATGTAAAATTATGCATCTCTCCAGCCTTCAATTCCTATAAAGTAGAGACGCACGTCCATGCGTCTTTACTAAATATAACTTCCAAATAATCTAATTAAAATGTCATCTTGTCATTCCCGCGAAAGCGGGAATCTCAATCATTTTTTCGTTTCAATT
>JAMOQM010000149.1 GCA_027064005.1 Candidatus Cloacimonadota bacterium
AAGCAATAACTGGTCTTCAGTTTTGATAAACGAAGAAACATATAATTTTGAAGATGGTATGGAGATGTTTGAATCAGGAACTAGTGATGATAAAAAATGGGTAAGCACAACTTATACTTTAGATGGTGGTCTTGTGATAAAAGTTTTCTGTCAGGGAGAAGGAACTGGTTGTAAACAAGAAGTAGCAAAAGCAAAAATTGATGCAGAATTGTATCATTAAATAAAAATATGGAATGGGGATTTTCCTCATTCCATACATTATAAATCTAAATTAATCATTAATAGTGAGGAAACATTTTGAAAATAATAAAAATATTTTTTTTACTTTTTTTAATAATAAGAGTAAATAACCTAATTGGTTTGGAGTTAGTTAAAGAAGTTATTTTGGAAAAAAGATCTGATGTTGATTACCAAAAGTTAGTTGATAGTTTCAATAAAGGCTATAGAATAGTGTCTGAAAGTGATTCCACATATTTTTATATACTTCTTCCGACAAAATTTCTATTAAATAAAAATAAAACTCAAAATACAATAAATCTTAAAGCTCATAATTTTAGGAATGAATTGTCAGTTTTTTCCAAAACAGGAAAATTTATTAAGACAATTGGGGAACAAGGAAGTTACGCGAGAGATGGATATTCAAATCTCAATAATATAAAAATAATTAATAATGAAGTTCAATTGACTTCAAATAGGACTGTAGTTTATGATAAAAATACTTTAACGTTTAAATATAATATTGATTCTTCATCTTTTGAAAATTATAATTTTAGATTGCAAATTAATGCAGTTTACAAAAATAAATGCTTTGGAGAACAGCCGTATCAATTTAATATAAAACATTATGATGATGGGTTTGTTGCATATTTGGCAAATGATCCGGAGTATAAAGGAGTAAAAATAATATCAGATGTTAAAAATTTTCTGAATGTTAAGGAATATGAAAAAATGATTTTTGCGAATTATGAGTTACATCAAAAAATTGAAAAAAATGATTCGCCACAAATTAGATCTTTTATTAAAGTCGTACAAACAAATGGAGTATTTATTTCTACAAAATTTGAAATTATGGATGATGGTTCTTACTATGCAATTAACGGATTTGCTACAGAATTATTTTTTTACAATAAATTTGATATTTTAAAACAGCGAATCTCATTAAATCAAATATTGGATCTAAGAAAAAGAGAAATAAAATCATTTGTGTCCGGGAAAAAGCATTTAGCTAAAAACCATTATTTTTCATATCTAGATAATTTCTTTATGGATAAGAAGAATGATATAATCTTTTTATCCTTTCAAACAAGTAAAATAATTCAAGATGAAATTAATTCAAAAAGAATGCTGTTTGCATATTCTATAAAGGACAATGCTATAATATTAAATTTAGCGCCTATTGATTTTTATCCGGTAACTTACAATGAAAAAAGTAATCTTCTGGTTGGAATAAAAGTTCTGGGGGATAAAGTAAAATTCCAATTTTATAGGATTAAAATATGAAATATATTCTTGTTCCTTTTTTAATGATATCGTTTTCTTTTCTTTTTGCTGGAGAAATAAAATTTTCGGATAATGTTTATGCAACCAAAGATTTTATTAGAGGAGTTGAAATAAAAAAACCTCGAACCATAATATTAGCAGATAGCATTTTTAGTTATCCTGAGTGTAAATTATTGAATATTGATTCATTGTTTAAGGAATATAAATTTTATTTGATAATTTTACATTCTCCATATACTTGTCCTGATTGTTATCATTCTGATGTCAAATTGATAAATTATTTTGCAAAAAAATATCCTGAGCAAGTGTACCTTCTTTCAGAATATTGGGAAGTGAGAGATGTTAAAAAAAGTATAACAAAATCAGGGGTAGATAAAAATGTGAAAATTTTATTGGATAAAAAAGGGGAAAATATTAGAAGGTTATCAAATTTAGATGATAATTTTATCAATGCAGGTTTTGTCATTATAGATAATAATCTCAAGATCCATTATGTATTAATGGGAAGTTTTGCATATCCATATTCAGATAAAAGTATGAAAAAATTAGCTACATATATTAATAATTATTTAAAAAAATAAGCTTATTAAATATGGAGACTATCGACAAAATTTTGAGTGATGTATTTGTCTGACCACAAATCTTTAGATTGCTCTTTTTTTTAATTTTTACATTTCTTTCCAGAACTATCTTTCGGGCAGAAAATTCTGGAAGTTAACCGATGCGGAAGTCCTGTCAATGTAAGGTTCATGGTTTAAGGGATTTGGAAAATTAATATTGTAGAGATAAGATTGTCTTGTCTCTATATTTTTGTGTTCGTCTGTGAAAGTTCGTGGTTAGTTTTTTTTAATTTTTTGTCATTATTTTTGTGTCTGTCCGTGAAAGTCTGTGGTAGTTTTTCTTTAATTTTTTGTCATTATTTTGTGTTAATTCGTGAAAATCTGTGGTTAGTTTTTCATTCATTTTACACTGGTTTCATTTTTGAACCGTTTTTGAGCTATTATTAAAGGAAAATGAGATTTTTTATTCATAGTTATTTTATAATATTGTTTTCTTCATTGATTCCCAAATCTTGAATAGTTGCGAATTAAATCATGATGAATAATTTTTGCTTTCATATCTCTAAAATATTCAATTTCTTTTACAAAAAGTTTGTACAAAGTATGAGCTACAAGTGCCATCGTTATATCATCTTTTTTTCAGTACTTCTGTAATATCGTTCATCTTGTTGGTGGTACCAACGCCGGAGTTATCGGATTTATGGAAAATCACGGTTAAGTTGTTTTTTAATATTTATCTGTCGATTAATGATACTGAATTGCCCTGTATGGAAATAATTTTTCATTATTATTGCTTTCGCCTGAATTTTTTATAGGTTTTGTTATAAGCTTTTAGATTTTTACTGTTTGAAAATTAGAGAGGAAGTGAAATAAACACCTTCTCCTAATTCATAATTTTATTCTACTTTGTTATTTACAGCTATAATCACCATCAATAACTAATTTATTTTTGCATCTCTTTTGGGATATCTTTGAGTTTCTCAACTTTAATTACATCAATTCTTAAACAGCGTTCCATGATATACATTTATGAAACTGGCAGTCTCCTGAAATTTTTCAAATAATATGAGTTAACTCATTTATACTAAAGAGAATAAATTGTAAGAAAGTCAAGAAAAAGCTTGCATTTATATGAGCCTCCTATAATTTTATAAATTAGAAAGAAACAAAAAAAGGAGACTTATAAGATGAATCAATTAAAAATATTCAAGTTTAATATGCAAGGAAAATTTTATAAAAAATTACCGTTTAAGAACGTCGGGGCTGAAAAAATGCAGTTCACACTCTTTTGAAAAATTTCGGAAGAATGGTAGATTGGAAATAAACGTTTTGACAAAAAAATCTAATTTTCGCTTTTTGATTTATCAACACATTGGAGAAAGTATGTTTAAAAAAGTTTTAACGCTGATATTATTGACCTTTTCATTTGCTCTATTTTCCGTACAACCATATAAGTACAAGGCAGGTATGAAAATATGTGATTTCAAAAATGATTTTAGGGCTATGAAATTACAGGGTAAATCACGACATTTACCGCAAAATTTACTTGTTTTCAGAGTACAATTTAGTGATGTTAAATTTAATTTGCAAGGGGACACTCCCGATCAATTACCTCATAATTATGAGTATTTTGAAAAATATATGCAGCATTTGCAGGAATATTTATTAGATGCTTCTCATGGAATTTATACTTTGAATTATATAGTTATGGATTCGGTTATTACCCTTGATAAACCAATGGGTTATTATGGAGATGATGACGAATGGTCTTCCCGAATTGCTCAATTTATTGTGGATATTGTTGAAAAATCAGATTCTTTAATTGATTTTTCACAATACGATTCATTCATGATTTTTCATGCCGGAGCGGGTCAAGAATCCGATATTACCGGAAATCAAACAGCTGATTTGTGGAGTACGTATATTACTAAATCAGATCTTAAAGAAGAATTAGCTCCTGATGAAGATGATTGGCCGGGAATTCAAACTGACGAAGGAACTTATGTCAAACAAATGGCTATTTTGCCTGAAACAGAATGGCAACCGGATTATGATGAATCCAGTACAAACTTAGGAATGATGGGCGTTATTGCTCACGAATTCGGACACGAATTAGGACTTCCGACACTTTTTGATAACGATTCGAGTAATGGCAGAAGTGCCGGAATCGGTAATTTTGGAATTATGGGAACCGGTGCCTGGAATGCAAACGGTTTTGTACCTCCGCTTCCATGTGCGTGGTCGAGATACTTTTTGGGATGGGAAAACCCTCTTGAAATCAACAATTCAGTTAATAATGTAAATTTGACTTATCCGATGTCAAAAACAAATAATACAAAATTAGTTAAGATAAATATCAGTGATAAAGAATATTTTTTATTGGAAAACAGACAGGAAAATCCGGATAAATCAACTTTGAACGATCAGGATTCCTTTACTTTTACTTTGCTTAATGAAGGGCAACAATTTTATCCGCCACCTTACGACAATATTCCTAAATTTGATTTTATGACAAATTCTTATCGAAATTGCGAATGGGATTTTTATCTTCCCGGTTTGGGTGGTCCAAATATCCCTCCGGAAGCTGATGGTTCTGGAATTCTTATTTGGCACATTGACGAGAATGTTATTGAAAATAATTTAACCGAAGATTTGGAAATAAATTCCATAAACGGAGACAGCTCGCATAAAGGTATAGATCTTGAAGAAGCTGATGGAATTCAACAGATGGATACCTATTATCCCGATACGTATATGTTTGGCGGACCTTATGATTCTTTTAGAGAAGGAAATAACAATTATTTCGGTTATTCTGTAAATCCTGAGAATAATGAAATTTCTCAACCGACTTCCGAAAGTTATTACGGTGGAATTCCTTTTGAAATAAAAAATATATCTGCTTCCGATTCCGTGATGACTTTTGATGTAAAATTTCCGTGGAATCTCCAAACCGATTATGTAGGTGAAAATCCGTATCCTCCGAATGTTGTTTTAAAAAATAGCGGAGAAGAAATATTTTATCCGATGCCTGACGGAAATATTTATACTTGGAATGATACGATTCAAACCAATCATTTAAAAATTGATTCTCTCGCTACAATTTATTCTTATGATAAAGAAAGTGATACTTATTTGATTCCGTCTTATGAAAATAATCTTTTGTCGATTTATAAATTTTCAGGTTCGGTGATGGAAATAATTTTATCTGGTGATAGTTCCAAAATCAATTTCCCGATACTTATTTTCCCGAATAATGTTAATCTGGAATTTGGTTTAGATACATTTTCGGTAAAGGCGGTTATGGGGGTCAATTGTTTAGAGTCTTCGGCTGAACTGAAATTTTTTGATGAGAATTATAATCGTTCCTCAAACCTTTTTTTACCTGATAAAAAAATTGTTTCGAATATCATTTTATTTGAAAATTCTCTTTATTTTATTTCAAAAAAGGTAGATAACTCTACATATTTGACAATTGTCAATCTAACAAATCCGGAATTTAAATTTTACCAAATGAGTATGTTTGATAATGATGAAAATATTACGGGCATTTCTTTTGTACCTTTAAATCCGGATGCAACTTTGCAAAATCCGGAGTTAATTATTTCGACAAAAAATAAAATTTATGTTTCAGATTTGAATGGGAATATTTCATTTAAAAAAGAGATTAATCTCAATACATCTGCGAATCCGACTTTTGCCGATATTGATAATAACGGAACGATAGATATTTTGATAGGAGGCGAGAACAAATTCATTGCTCTTGATTATAACGGGAATGTTTTAAATACTCAAGATGAGGAAATTGCGAATCCCGATACATTGGGAATTGCCGGTGGTGTAATCCAAATTAATGACGGTAACCAAAATTTTGTGCTGGGTAATTTCTCTAAAAACAGATTTGTTAAATGGCAGAATTCTTCTTATATAAATTCATTTAAAATCTGTAAGAATTTCCCTTTTACTTTGAAGAGTTTGAGCCGAACTTTACCGGTGGTTTCAGAAATTAACGGGAATATTTTTGCTTTTATTGGAACGGATGACGGCGATATTGCCCGAGTTGATTTAGGAGAAGGAAATTTACAAACCGGCTGGATTTCAGATTTTGGTGATTTGAAAAGATCGGCGGTTTATCATTGGGCTTTGCCGGAAAATAATTATCAAACCAATGGGATTTTTGTAAAATCTCAGGTCAATATTTATCCGGTTCCCTTTATTCAAAGTATTAATTCTCGTTTGAATTCGATTGTAAAAGTGAATAAAACAGCGGATGTTAATTTGAAAATTTATGATATATCAGGGCATTGTATTTATGATGAAACGAAAAGATGTTACGAAAATTTGTTAAATAAAAATATCTTTGAAATTCCGGTTGGGAAATATTCTTCAGGAGTTTATTTTGCAAGATTTAAAGCCGGGAAAGAAAATATTTTAAGAAAATTTATTATTGAAAAATAGGAGATTAAATGAAAAAAATAATATTAATCGTGATGATCGTTGCTTTAAGTTTCACACTTTGGGGTAAAGTAGATTCTAACGCAGGAGAATATGGTTTCCAAATGCTAAAAATTTCTTCCGGTCCAATCGAAGGTGCTCTTGGAGGAACCGGTATCTATAATCACAACAATGCGTTTTCTTACCTTGGAAATGCTTCTTCAACTTCTGTGAACAATTCCCAATTATTAGAATGTGGAAAAAATATGTGGCTTTTCGATACGAATTTCACCAATATTTCCTATATAAATTCTTTAGGAAAAAATGGCTTTGGTGTCGGAGTTCGATATTTGGATTATGGAAAAATTGATTCTTATGATGAAACAAATGTCCAAGTTGGAGTTATTCAACCTTTAGATGTAGATATGATTGTTAATTATAGTCGAAGGATTTCGGCAAACCATTTTGTGGGAATTAATTCCCATATTCTTTATGAAGAATTGGACAGCTCATCGGATCTCGGTTCTGCGTTTGATTTGGGATATACATATCTTCCCCCAATTTCAGGAATGACTTTTAATCTGGCATTAAAATATTTTGGTAAAACCGGAAAAATGGATAAAGAAACAATAAAATTGCCTTTAACCGAACAAGCCGGAATCTCACAAAAATTTGAATTTAACGAACTTTCTTTGCTCTCGGAATTAAACTTATTGAAACACAAAGATGATGATAATATCAAAGCAAATCTTGGGTTTGATTTGGGATTTAGAAAAATGTTGCATTTAAGATTCGGATATAGAATTAATTACGATCTTGAAACTTTTTCTCTCGGAATGGGAATCAAAGTAAAGAAAATAATGATAAATTATGCGTATTTACCAATTCAAGAAAATTTGGACGATGTAAATATGATTAGCTTAACTTATAAATTTAAATAAAATTACTAATTCTTTTACAGAGGTTTTATGAAGAAGGTTATTTTTGCCATAAGTATTCTTATGGCTTTTGTGGTTTTACAAGGTTTGGAATTTGTACCAAACGAAATGATTGTAAAGACAAAATATCCGCAAAAAATTATGCGAGGAAAATTTCAAAATAAAGAGCTGAATAGTTTTTTGAGATCATTTGATGTTAAAGAAATTAAGCCGATTTTGAAGAAGAATAAAAATAACTTTTTCGTGATTAGAACTTCCCAAAAAATTGATTGGAAGAATCTTAAAAATAAAAAATTTACAGCTATTGATTATATTCAGCCGAATTATCTGAATTCATTTTATGCTTATCCAAACGATACTTTTTATGTAAATCAACAGCTTGAACAAGTTAAATGTCAGGAAGCTTGGGATGTTACTATTGGTTCAAGAAATGTTAACGTTGCTATAATTGATTCGGGAATTGCCTTTGAACATCCGGATCTTCAAAATAATATTTATGTGAATCAAGGTGAAATTCCCGATAATGGAATTGATGACGATAACAACGGTTACATTGATGATTATCGAGGCTGGGATTTCGTTGATGCACCTGAAATGGGCGAAATCGGTTTGGGTGATTTTACTCAACAAGATAATCTTCCGGAAGATGAAAATTGGCACGGAACTCACGTTGCCGGGATAATCGGAGCGGATTCAAATAATAATTTAGGGATTTGTGGAATCAATTGGAATGTCTCGATGATGATTCTTCGAGCCGGTTTTAGAACGACTTCCGCAAGCGGATTCCTTCAAGATGATGACGCTGCCGCCGCAATAATTTATGCTGCTGATAATGGAGCAAATGTCATAAATATGAGTTGGGGAGATTCAAATTTTTCTCAAATAATCTCTGACGCTTGTCAATATGCTCACGATAAAGGAACAATTTTAGTTGCTGCTGCCGGAAATAAACCTGAGCCGGGAATTGCTTATCCTGCCAGACTTTCCACCACAATTTCGGTTGGAGCTGTTAATGGAAATTTGTCAATTGCGGGATTTTCCAGTTTTGGTCCACATTTGGATATTGTTGCTCCCGGGGTTAGTATTTTAAGTACTTATGATCCTTCTAAAGATGAAATTTATCAGGAAATGTCCGGTACTTCTATGTCCGCACCTTTTGTTACGGGAGGGATTGCCTTATATTTATCCGAATATCCAAATACTTCTCAAGAAGAAATTAAAACAAAATTGTTCAACTCTGCCAGAGATTTGGGGGATGTTGGTTTTGATTCATATTATGGAAATGGTTTACTTGATTTGCAACAATTGATGGAGAGCGATATAAGTGCCACGGTTGAAATTAATGCTCCGGCTAGCAATGAAGGTCTTGCAACCTCTTTTGATATTATAGGAACGGCGAAATGCGATAATTTTTTTTCATATAATGTTATGTACACAGACGAAATAATGCCAACTTCTCTTGATTGGAAAGATGTTGCAACGCATAATAATTATCCTGAAATATATACCGAAGAAGTTGAGAATAATGTTCTCGCTTCTTTTAACATTAATCCGGAATTTTCGGAAGGAAATTATAATTTAAGATTAGATTTATCTGACATAAACGGGCATCATTTTTATTTTTATCAAATGATTGTAATTGATCAAACTCCTCCTGAATTGGAAGGAAATGATATTTCAATTCAACACAGATATAATAATGAATTATCAAACTATTATTTTTCTGCTAAATTTAATGAGCCGGTTAAAATTAATCTTTCTCTTAAAGATTCAAATGAAAATGTGTTTTCGATACAATCAAACAAATTGGATTCTCTTCAAATTCTGAAAATTCCTGCTGAATTATCTGAAGGGAATGTTGATATTACTCTATCGGCAATAAATATTTCGGGGCTAAATTATGGACCGGTGTCATTTGAAAATGCTTTTTATTGTGATAAAACTTCAATCGAACTTTATAGTTTTGATTCTCAAACTTTATCGTCTCCTAAACTTTTTTGCCCTAAATTATTTGATTTTGACGATAATGGAAAGTCTGAATTACTAACCATGCAATTCGATGGATCGCCAATAAATACTGTCCAATCGTATGAATTGATTAATAATAATTTATCTTTGATTCATACTTTTAATGAAAAATATTGGCCAAAAGATATTGGAAGTTTGGACGGAGAAAAAAATAATATTTTCGGTATAAATTTGGATCAAGGTTTTATTTATATGTCTGTGGGAGATAATCCTTATCCGGAAATTCCGATTTATCAGCTGAGTTCTGTTTATGGAGGACAATTTATAGATTTTGATAATGACGGGAAAGACGAATTAGCTGTTATCCAAAATTCTACTTCTCAAAGGACTTTATCGATCTATCAAAAACAAGGAATCGATTTGACAAAGATTTTAGAAATTCCTAATACCACTCCATCTTTGATTTCAAATAGTTTTGGTCCAAATATAATTTTCGGAGATTTTGATAATGATGGGGAAAAAGATATTCTTGCCGGAGATTCAGATGGTGACGTGATGATGTATGAATTTTCAAATAATGGCGTTTTAGCTGGTTCTCTCGTTTGGCAATATCAATTACCTGTTCCAAACGCTTATTATTTTGCTAAAGGTGATTTTAATGGTAATGGAATAGAAGATTTTGCCATTGCCGGATTTAGTTCAAGTATGGATGAACCGGAAAATAACTACTGGTATGTTGTTGCGTTTGAGTCAGATAAAAATAATAGTTATGTAAAATTAGGGGAGACTTTCATTGACGGTAATTCAAATAAAAATTCCTTTTCTTCCGGAGATGTTGATTCTGATGATAAGGATGAACTAATTCTCGCATTTTCTCCAAATCTTTACGTTGTAAAATTAGATGGTGATGAATTGAAACCGATATTCAAAGGAGATGCTTCAAATAATTATCAAATTACCACCATACCTAAAACTGATATTTCCGATGCAAAAATTTTAGTAAATAACGGTTCCGAATTGGATTTGGTAACACGGTCAAATGAAATAAATAACGTAAATGTGCCATCAAATTTTAAGTTAAATCCGGTAGATGAATCTAAAGTTTATCTTCATTGGGATAATCAAGAATCTTCCTATTTTAAAATTTACCGTAAATATCATTCTAATGTTGTGTTTTTGGATTCGACTTCTCAGACTTTTTATTATGATGAAAATCTTACTGCGGATTCCACCTATTTTTATGCTGTTTCGGCTGTAGATTTGTCTCAAAATCCTTCTGAAAGTAATCAGACTCTTTGGAAAAGTGCTCGACCAAATCCTGTACCAAAGTTAGTTTCTATCAAAATGAGTGGAGAAAAAAGCATTAAAATTTTGTTTGATAATATTCTAAGCTCAAACTCAGCTTTAAATAATAATTTTAAAATTAATCACGGAATTAATTATCCCCAATCTATTCAAATCATAAATCAGCAAAAGGGATTTTTATTGAATTTTGCAAATGTTTTACCGGAATTTAATGATTATACGCTTTTAGTAAAATCTGTTTTTGGGGTAACGGGCGTTCCGGTTCCTGACACTAGTTTTGCTTTTGAGTATAATTTTGATACAACGCAACCAGAAATTATCGGTTATGAATTAGTGTCAAAAAAAACAATCAAAGTAAAATTTTCAGAAGAAATGCTGAATACTTCTTTGGAAAATCTTGCTAATTATGAATTGGTTTTGCCTTCAAATGATTTGAATAACGAAATAAATAGTCTGGAAACGGAAGCAAACGATGTTAAAATTACTTTGAAGCGGAATATCAAATTTTCACCTCAACCGTATATTCTTATTACAAAGAATTTGTTTGATTTGAGTGGGAATAAAATTAAGAATAATAAAAATAAATGTCGTTTCAACTTGACAGCGACAAAAGATTTGAAGTATGTGGAAGTTGTACCTAATCCTTTGAAATTAAATGAATTATCAAAGATTAGTTTTATAAATTTACCTTTGAATAAAAAAGGTAAAATTTGGATTTATAATATTGCCGGTAATTTGGTTTATAAAAATAATATATCGGAGCTTGATGAGAATAATAATACCTATACTTGGAATTTATGTAATTCAAGTAAAAATCGTGTCGGAAGAGGAATTTATTTTTATGTGATAAAAATGGATAAATCATTTAAAAAAGGTAAAATAGCTCTGATAAAATAATCATTGTTAAATGATAATGCAGTAGAGAATCCTCCGAGATGGTTATCTATTGCATTGTCTATAATTGTAAAAAAGGAGTAATTATGTTTTCGTTAGATTGGAAAGAAAGATTTAATAAGGATGCTGTGAACTTTTGTAAAAACAATATTCCCAAAAAAGATTATGATATTGATTTGATTTATAATGCTTATCCAATCAGAGTTCAAAGAAAAATACCCCACGAAGTTGTGATTTATGTTGCGAAAAAAATTGCGGATAACCTTAGTGGAGAACTATCGGAGTTAACTGATTTTTTTGACTATTTGTGGACAAGAAAAGGGGAAGAAGGGAAATTAGCTTTCGTAACAATTATTTCTAAAAAGATAAATTTAGACAGTGAATTTTTCTTAACATATATCCAAAAACTAATATTTTCCGATAAAGATTTTAATGATTTAGATATTTTATTTGAAAAAATTGTTTATCCGCTTCTCAAAAAATCAAGTCTTAAACAAATTGAAAATGTTCTCGATTGGATGAAAAAGGGTGAAGAAAACTTAAACTTTGCCATTATTAAAATGATTGTAAGATTGATTAAAGCAGATAAATCTTTATTACAACCAATATTTTCAAGATTAGAATCAAATTGGTTAGTTGCTGATGAATTGGATATTAAATTATATTCATATTTTTTAAAAGCAACTTTTAAAATAGATTCGGATTTCTATTTTAGCGTTTATAAACGTTATGAAAAAACCAGAGAACCTAATTTTGTAGAAATCCTTACGAATGCAATTTGTGCTTATAATGATCAAATGTTTGAATCGGCAGAAATATGGGCTCAAAGCGGAAATATTCGTCTAAAAAAAGCAGGTCAATCTGCCCTAAAATTATTAAAAAGGAAAAAAAAATAGGAAAATTATGAGTTATATTACTAAAGAAGGAATGCAGTATTTACAAAAACGTTTAAAATATCTTATGGAAGAACGTCCAAAAGTTATCGACCAAGTTGCTGAAGCAAGAGATTTAGGAGATTTAAGTGAAAATGCTGAATATCATGCAGCTCGTGAAAAACAACGCTATATTGATAGCGAATTTGATGATTTGAAGAAAAAAATTGGAGCTGCTCAAGTTATTGACCCTGCCACTCTTCCTAAAGATTCTGTGAGATTTGGTTTTACCGTTAAAATTCAAAAAGAAGGTAGCTCCGATATTTCTCATCATAGAATTGTCGGAATTGATGAAATTTATCAAAGAGATGACGGTATTATTTTAACATCCATTGCTTCACCTTTGGGAAAAGCATTATTGGGAAAGAAAACGGGAGATTTGGTTGTCGTCAAAGCTCCTAAAGGTGATATAAAATACAGAATTTTAGATTTTGAAAGTTAAAAAAAATAAAAGGAGTCAAAATGAAAAAATCAGAAGAATTGCGTAAAAAATTAAGTTATGAACGTAAACTTTTTTGGGATGTGGCTAGTTCAAAAGAACAAGAAGCCGCTTTTAAATTTTCAGAAGGTTATAAAACTTTTTTGGATTTTTGCAAAACTGAAAGAGAAGTAACTTTCTTTATTGAAAATGTTGTAAAGGAACATGGATTTAAAGAAATCTTAAAAAATGGATCTGATAGAAAAATTTATAAAACAGCTCATGGTAAAAATATAATAATGGCTGTAATTGGAAAGAAACCGGTTAGCGAAGGTGTAAATATCATCGCTTCTCATATCGATTCTCCGCGAGTAGATTTGAAACAAAATCCTTTATATGAAGATAAAGAAACAAAACTCGGAATGATGAAAACTCATTATTATGGAGGAATAAAAAAATATCAATGGTTATCAACACCTTTAGCTCTTCACGGTACAATTATCAAAGCTAATGGTGAAACCGTTAATGTTGTTATCGGAGAAGATGAAAATGAACCTGTTTTTGTTATTCCTGACTTATTACCACATTTAGCTCGTAAAGAACAATATTCAAAAAAATTGGGAGAAGCAATTCCCGGTGAAAAAATGCACCTTGTTTTTTCTTCAATTCCATATTTTAATGATGAAGAAAAAAGCGTTAAAGACGGTGTTAAATTGAACGTTTTGTTGATGTTAAATGAAAAATACGGAATTACGGAAGCAGATTTTTTAAGTGCTGAAATCGAATTAGTTCCTGCTGGAAAAGCTAGAGATGTCGGGCTTGATAAAAGTATGATTATGGCTTACGGTCAAGATGATAGAATTTGTGCTTATACTTCAGTTATGGCTACTTTAGATACAATGAATTTGGATTTTGATAAAACAATTATCGTTTATTTAGCTGATAAAGAAGAAATTGGAAGTGAAGGAAATACCGGTTCAAAATCAATTTTCCTTTATGACTTTGTTGGTGATTTGTTAAAACATAATGGTGAAGATTTCGACAGTTATACTCTTCGAAAAACAATTATGAAAAGCCAGATTTTATCTTCTGATGTCAATGCGGCGATTAATCCGAACTTCCCATCAGTTCATGAAGCACAAAATGCAGTTCATATGGGATTTGGCGTGAGTATTACCAAATTTACGGGAAGTGGCGGTAAAAGCTCTTCAAATGATGCCAACGCAGAATTTATGGCAAAAATCAGCAGAGTTCTTAATGAAGCTGGTGTAAATTGGCAAATTGGAACATTAGGTAAAGTTGACGAAGGTGGCGGTGGAACAATCGCTAAATATCTTGCTGAACGCGGTGCCGAAGTTATTGATTGCGGAACAGGCTTGTTGGGAATGCATTCATTATATGAATTATGCAGTAAAGCTGATTTATATTCAACATATCAGGCTTATAAAGCTTTTATTACAAAAGCATAACATTTATTGGAATTAGTCTTAATTGGCTAATTCCTGTTTTTATTTTTATGGAGAAATTATGCAAATAGCAAATCCGATTTATGATGTTGTTTTTAAGTATTTGATGGAAGATAAAAAAATCGCGAAAATATTTTTATCTGCAATCATTGAAGAAGAAATTTTGGCTTTAGATTTTCTACCTAAAGAACAAACATTGATTTTTGAAGATCGCTCCTTTACTGTCCAAAAAATGGATTTCTCTGCAAAAATAAAAACAGCAAATGGTACTAAACAGGTTATTATTGAGATTCAAAAGGCCAAATTTTCAACCGATATTCTTCGATTTAGGAGATATTTGGGAGAACAATATTCGCGAAAAGAAAATCTTAACAAAATAGAAAAATCTGATCTTGAAAAACCTGTTCCTATAATTTCAATCTACTTTTTGGGTTATAAATTAAAAACATTGAAAAATCCAATCATAAAAATTAAACGTCGCTATTTGGATGGGATAACAAATGAAGAAATCAAAGAACGGGAAGAATTTATCGAATGTTTGACCCACGACAGTTATGTTATTCAAATACCATATTTACGAGCCAAATATCGTAATGAAGTTGAACAATTACTGTCCGTATTCGATCAAAATAATATAACATCAGATATCCATATTTTGAATATAGATGCTTCCGGATTCCCTAAAAAGTATGAAAAGATAATACGCCGTTTACAACAGGCAATTGCCGAACAAGAGGTTCG
>JAMOQM010000150.1 GCA_027064005.1 Candidatus Cloacimonadota bacterium
ATAAAGAAATAATTGCTTTTAAAGATAAAGCTTTAAAGGAAAAGGATAAAGAAATCGAAGAGTTAAACAGAAAATTGTCTGAATTAAAAAATTAACGGGAGAAAGATGAAAAAGATATTACCTATATTGTTGTTAGCCCTTTTTGGATGCTCATCCAATCATGAAATTAATACTAAAATTCAAAAAATATCAAACCGTTTGGATACCTTGGAAGTTAATGTTAGCGATAACAAAATTAAAATTAATTCTTTATATAGTTCGACTAAAAATGTTAGCTCGGAAAATATTAGTGAAGCCAAAATAAACCTTTTAACTGAAAAACTAAAAAAAATGGATTTGGAACTTTCAAAATTAAAGTCAGAGAAAACTACAGATTCTCAAGTAGAAACTAAAACTATAAAATCCAACCAAGATGATGTCGCTTCAATCTACCAACAGGCAAGGAAATATTATCTTAATTCTCAGTATTCATTGGCTTTAGAAAAATTTAAATACATTGTAGATAAATATCCCTCAAATTCTTTAGCTGCAAATTCTCTTTATTGGACAGGCGAAGCATACTATGATATGGACGATTATGTCTCTTCCATTTCTGCGTTCCAGAATGTTGTTGATTATTATCCTAAATCTCCAAAAGCTCCGGATGCCCAATTTAAAATTGGGTTATGTTATAAAAAAATGGGGAATATTTCTCAGGCAATTATAGAATTAAATCGCATTAAAAAAATATATCCAAATTATGAAAGACAAAAGTCTGTTGATATCGCAATTAGGAAAATCCATGAAAAATAAGTTAATTCTTCTTATATTTATTTCTCTGGTTTTTGCCGGTCAATTGTTTTCAATAGGACTAAATAATAAAGATTTATTAAGATTGGAAGATGCGATTAAAAAAAATATTCCGAAAGATTCTCTTGTTTATTTGAAATGTAAAAATGATGAAATTAATACAGAGTTAATCCCCTTTTTAGTTGGAGAAAATTATAAGGTTTTAGAAAAATCTCATCAAAATAATTTTTTAATAGAGATTAATGTTTCAAATCAAAATGTTACTGATTTTAAAAAAATACTTTTTTTTAAGACTAAAAATAATCTCACAAAAGTTAATGTAATCTGTAAAATAACAGAACCTGAATATTCCCGAATTATCTATTATAAAAAATTTCAATATACAAAAAAAATAACCAAAAATGCAACAAATTGGTATGAGCCGGCGTTGATTACAACAATTGTTGGCGGACTTGCCTATCTGTTTTATTTTGGAACTAATTAAATGGAGTGATAATGAAAAAATTATTGTTACTGATGCTTGTTGTCGTAATGTCATGTTCTCAAAACAATTTAAAAATGAAAAATATGACCTCGGAGCAAAAATACAAAATTGCAAAACAGCTTTTTGAAAAAGGTAAATTTAATAAGTCTATTCCCTATTTTGAAAACATTGTTTTGGAGAGGAACTCACTGGTGGCTGCTGATGCCCAAATGAAGCTTGCCGATGCTTATTATAATCTTAAAAAATATGACGATGCTCTTTATGAATATAAAGAATTTATTCGTTTATTTCCGGAAGATAAAAATTATCAAAAAGCTTATCTAAGAATTGGAATTTGCTATTTTAAACAATCTTTGAATGCCAATTATACTCAGGAAGAGACTAAGGAGGCATTGCAATATTTTCAAAATTATCTGGAAAAATTTCCATTTAACAAAGATAAGTCTATCGCGATTGATTATATAAAAAAATGCCAATTAAAGCTTTTGGAAAAAAAATTCCTAAATGGTTATATCTATTATAAAACTTATGATTACAGCTCGGCGTTGATGTATTTCAAAGAAGTTACGGAATTAAATAATACTAATGAAACCGACAAAAAATGTCTTTATTATTCAGCTCTAATTTACATTAATCGTCATGATTTTGCAAATAGCAGAGAGATACTTTCTAAATTACAGGCAAAATATAAAGATTCTAAAGAAACAATTAAAATTGCAAAAAAAATTAAAAGTACATTTAAAAAATGAAAAAAATAGGGATTTTAGGGGGAACATTTAATCCGGTTCATCTTGGACATCTTCAAATTGCTAAAAATGCTCTTGAAGCTGCTAATTTGGATTCCGTGATTCTTTTTCCTTCTAAAAATCCTCCTCATAAAAATAATGAAATAGTTTTGCCATTTGAAATTCGACTTGAATTAATAGAAGAATCTATAAAAAATGAGCCGGGTTTATCTGTATCTGATTTGGATGACAGAGAAGGTAAAGAAACTTATACATACTATCTTTTGCAGAAATTAAAGAAGCGATATCCAAACGCAGAATTATATTTCATTATTGGCGAAGATAATGTTTCCGAATTAAAAACTTGGTATAAATATGAGTATTTATTGGAACATTTAAAATTTATAGTTTTCACAAGAGAAACAGCAAACTTATCAAAGTGGCAAAATTTGGATTATCTTTCTAAATTAGACTTTTATCAAATGAAACCTATTAATATCTCATCTTCGGAAATCAGAGAAAAAATAAAAAATCACCAAATTATTAAAGGTTTGGTTCCTGAAATAATTGAAAATAAAATTAAGAAATTAATAAAATACTTTGAATAAATATGCCCCAAAAAAAAGATAAAAAAAAATTAAAACGAAAAAACATTAAAATACGAAATATCAGAGCTGATTCTATTGATGAATTTTATGAAGAAGCAAATATCCCGATAAATAAGTCTGTAAAAAAAAATCAGAATAGAACTGAAAAAAGTTTGAAAAATAAAATGCAACTAGTAAAAGGTCAAGTTATTGAAATAATGACAAATAACTATTGTCGAGTAGAATTTGACGGTAAAACTGCCGAAGTTTCTTTAAGTGGAAGATTGAAACAATTGAAGTCCGGAATGAGAAATATTCTTGCGGTTGGAGATTTTGTAAACGTCGATATTTCTGATATTCCCCGAATTGAAGAGATTCTTCCCGTAAAAAACAAATTGTCGAGATTTATGAAAAATAAATTTCATACCGAAATAATAATGGCGTCTAATATTGATCAAATTATCATAACTGCTTCTTATCGTAATCCGGATTTGAAATTGGGATTAATCGACAGATATCTCTGTATTGCGGAAATAAATAATATCAAACCGGTTATTTGTATCAACAAAATCGATTTAGCTGATTCCATTGAGAAAGTTGAAGAAGAATTGACTTTTTATCGCAAACTTGGAATTGAAATAGTTTTGACTTCGGCTGAGAAAAATATAAATCTTGATAAATTGCGAGATTTGTTAAAAGGAAAAGATAGTGTTTTTACCGGACATTCCGGAGCCGGTAAATCATCATTAATAAATAAACTCCAATCCGGGATATTACAAAAAATCGGCGATATTTCAACGGTAAATAAAGGACAGCATACAACTTCCAGCAGTGTAATGATAAAATGGCAATTTGGAGGTCATTTAATTGATACTCCCGGGATAAAAATTCTTGGATTAGATTCTGAGAATAAGAATATTCTTCCCAAATTTTTTCCGGGTTTTAAATCTTTGTATCCCTATTGTAAATTCAAAAATTGTTCTCATACTCACGAAATTGGTTGTGAAGTTAAAACCGCTGTAGAAGCAAATGAATTTGATGCTGAACGATATGAATCTTATCTCAGAATATTGGAATCTTTGGAATAGAAAATGAAAGCAATTGGAATTTTTGTAAATCCTTTAATTAATAAATTCAATGAAATTTTTGAGATGCTTCAGAAACTTAACACACAAGGAATATCTTTTTATTTTCTTAATGAAGAAATTAATTACCCGGATTTTATAAAAAAACATTCAAATGAAAAGTTGTCAGTGATTTTAGTTTTTGGAGGAGACGGTACGATTTTAAGAGCTGTTCCGATATCATTAAAATTAAATGTTCCGATTTTAGGAATAAATTTCGGGCGACTTGGATTTTTAACCGAGTCAAATTTTAAGGATTTAAATACGGTATTTTCGGACATTTTAAATGAACGCTATAAAATTCAAAAAAGAATGTTGTTGGTTGTTTCTGTAAATAGGAAAAAGGAAACTGTTTTTAAAGAATTAGGGTTGAATGATGCCGTTGTAATTCGCGGAAACGTGCCCAAATTAATTAATATCAAATTTAAGAATAACAAAAGATTTGTTTTGGAAACAAGATGTGACGGTGTTATTGCTTCAACTCCAACCGGTTCTACCGCCTATTCTCTTTCAGCAGGTGGTCCAATTTTAACGCCCACAATGGAGGCAATTGTTTTTACTCCGATTAATCCGCATATTTTGTCAGTAAGACCGATGGTTTTTAAAAGCAGTGATAAATTGCATTTTATTGTGGAAGGATCAGAAGATAGACCTATATTACAAATTGACGGTAAAAATAACTTTGAACTTGAATCTAATGATGAAGTTTTAATAACCGCTTCAAAGCATAAAGTTAGTTTTATAAAATTAACCAATAAAACCTTTTATCAAATTCTAAGAAGAAAAATGCATATGGGGAAAATATGATATCTTATTTAAGAATACAGAATTTTATTTTAGCTGAAAATGTTGTTTTGAATTTTTCAAATAATTTGAATATTATTTCAGGAGAAACAGGTGCGGGGAAATCAATCATTATCGGAGCGATTAATATTATTTTAGGGCAAAAAATTAAGTCCGGAATTTTGAGGAATAAAGATAAAAAAGCGGTTTTGGAAGCCACTTTTAAAATTGGAAATAACCAAGATTTGAAAGAAATTTTAGATAGATATGACTTTGAACTTGACGAAAATAACGAATTTTTTATTACCAGAGAAATTACACCTAATTATAAAAGCAGGATTTTTATAAATGGTCGAAGAGTTACAAATGTAATTGTTAAAGAATTTCGTGAAAAACTGGTGGATTCTCATAGTCAGAGAGATCAGGTTTTACTTTTTGATAAAGCTTTTCAGCTGAATTTGATTGATAATTTTGGATCATTAAATTCTTATTATGAAGATTTTAAATATTCTTATCTGAATTTGCAAAAATTAATTGAAAAAAGAGATAAACTTGTTGAGCAAGATAAATTAATCTCGGATAAAATTAATCTTTATAAATATCAAATAAATGAAATTGAAGAAGCGGAATTATTAGTTGGAGAAGATAAGGATTTGGAAAATGAACTAAATTTATTATCCAATTCGGAAGAGTTAATTAATATTGTTGAGGAAATGAAACAGCAATTTTATGAATCGGATAGTGCAATTTATGATCAATTAAGACAATATTTTATAAAACTTTCAAGATTCAATCAAAAAAATGAATATTTGGATGAAATCCTGTCTAAATTAGAAAATATCTTAGAAGAAATTCATGAAATATCTAATACATCGGAAGATTTCGAAAATACCATAAATCGAGATCCCCAACGAATGGTAGAAGTTCAAAACAGATTTAATTTGCTTAACGATTTAAAGCTAAAATACAAAATGGAAACGGATGAGATTTTAAATTATTATGATAAAATAAAATCTGAAATATCCGGATTTGATTCTTTAATTGATGAGATTGAAGCTCTAAATTTAGAAATTGAAAAACAAGAAAATATCCTTATTTTGAAAGCGGAGAAATTATCTCAAGAAAGAAAGATCTCCTCAAAAAAATTGAAAAAGGAAATTGAAAAAAATATCAAATTATTGGCAATCCCATACGCTAAATTTGAGGTTGAGTTTAAAAAATTTAAGAATAATTTTCCACTTACTGAGAAATTAAAACATATTGGAAATTCAGGAATGGATTCAATCGAATTTCTTTTTGCCGCCAATCAAGGTCTGGAATTGCAACCGTTAAAAAATGCCGTTTCCGGTGGTGAATTGTCACGATTGCTTCTAAGTATAAAAAAAATTACGGCGGAAAAATTGTCAAAAAGGACATTTATTTTTGATGAAATAGATTCCGGAATTGGTGGGAAAACAGCAGATTCCGTGGCAAATTTTATTAAAGAAATATCACGTTTTCACCAAATAATCTGTATTACCCATCTTCCCCAAATTGCTGCTAAAGCTGACAGACATTTTTTAATTTCAAAAGATAATCAGGAAAACTTGACAGAAGTTAAGGTAAATCATATTAAAGATTCAGAAAGAGAATGCGAAATTGCACGAATGTTATCAGGTTCGATGACAGACGTTGCAATTAAACACGCGAAAGAATTATTATCAAAACAAAGAGTTAAGAGGAGTATATGATTAGTATTACAAAATCGGGGAAGTTATTTTTTATTTCATTAATTATCGTTATGTCGTTAGCAATTGGGTATAAAAAATCTGACCTAATGTCGAGAAAAAAAGTAAAGATTAAAAAAAACAATAAATTTTTAAACTCATTTAACAATGAAGCAAATAAAAATAAAACAATGATAAAAATATCTGCTGAAAATCTTACAGAAAATTACAATAATATCCTTAAGAAAATTTATGGATTAAAAGGGAAATTAATTCTTAAAGATTTTAATTCTTCCGAATATTCTCTATTATTTACAATTCCCGATTCTCTAGCTTCGGAGTTTTCAGAATTTATTTTAGATTATCATGTTTTGAAAGAGGAATCTTTTTTTAATAAGCAAAATGATATTGAAATCAATACTAAACAAAGAATTGCGAACAATGAATTGATTCTCAAAAAACTTGAAAATCAGCTTGAGTTGCGGAATTTGACGGAAACATCTATTGCAAGAATTAATAAACAATTTACCCGAATTCAAACTCAAATTGACAGTTTGGAATACTTGGCAAAAAGACAAAAATCTTTTTTGCACTCAAGATTGTTCTGGATTAGTTCAATCAAAGAATCTAAAAATAATGGAATTGTTTTTAAAAGCATTCATTTCATTTTATACAGCACAATTTCAATGATTGTCCTTTTTATTCTTTTCTTTATTTTAGTATATCTTGTTAATTTTATTTTAAAATTAATGGATAAAGCCGGGATTAAAACAAGAAAAACTTCTTCCTCAACTTACGGTCCAAAATACGCGAGTGAAAAGAAAATTAAAAGAATTTATAAAAATAATAGTGGGGATCATAAAACTGATTAAATAAGGAGGAAAGATGATTTCTTATTGGACGATTTGGATCGGACTTGGAATAATTTTTACAATTATCGAAATTTTTACGCCCGGATTTGTTTTTTTCAGCTTTGGATTGGGAATGATTTTTGCAGGACTTTTTGCTTATGTTTTCCCTCAAAGCTTAGTTATACAAGTTCTGGTTTTTATCATTTCTACCTTTATTATATTTATCACATCCAAAAAATGGAGTAAAAAATTCATTTCGAAATCTAGTGTCAAAACAAATGCAGAAGCTTTGATTGGAAATACAGGAATCGTTACAAAATCAATTTCAAAAAACGAAAAAGGTTATGTCAAAGTAGGTGGAGAAATCTGGTCGGCAATTTCTGAAAATGGTGTTTCCGTTGAAAAAGAAACAATCGTTGAAGTGTTGGAAATTGACGGAAATAAACTTGTTGTAAAAATTAAGGAGTAAAAATGGGCACACTATTCATTGTCTTTATTTTAGCAGTATTTTTGATTGTATTAATCTCAAAAGGATTAATAATTGTCAGGCAAGCTGAAACCATTATTATAGAACGTCTCGGAAGTTATCATCGAACTTTAAATAACGGCTTGCATATAATTTGGCCAATTATTGACCGTCCGCGACAAATGCTTTGGAGATATGTTAAAACTGATGTTAGCGGTAAAAATTATATTATTCAAAAAAATCAAACCAGAATTGATTTGAGAGAAATTGTTTATGATTTCCCACGTCAAGATGTGATTACTCGCGACAATGTTACAATCGAAATTAACGCTTTATTATATTTCCAAATAACAGACCCTTATAAAGTTGTTTACGAAATTAATAACTTACCAAATGCTATCGAAAAATTGACTCAAACAACTCTCAGAAATGTAATTGGTGAATTGGAATTGGATAAAACTCTTTCATCACGGGATATTATAAATTCAAGATTAAGAGATATTTTAGATGATGCTACTGATAAATGGGGTGTAAAAATCAATCGTGTCGAAATCCAAGATATTAATCCGCCTGTTGAAATTAAATCGGCAATGGAAAAACAGATGCGGGCAGAACGAGATAAAAGAGCAAAAATTTTGGAAGCGGAAGGTCAAAAAATGTCCCAAATACTTGTTGCTGAAGGTGATAAAAATGCTCAAGTTACACGTTCTGAAGGTGAAGCTCAAGCAAGACTTATCGTGGCGGAAGCAGAAGCTAAAGCTATCCAAAAAGTGGCAGAATCTTTGAAAGCAACCGGATCCGATCCGGCACAATATTTAATCGCTTTAAAATATATCAAAGCTTTTGAAAATCTAGTTAAAAATGGTGATAAAACCGTCGTTTTACCATATGAATCTTCAGCATTATTGGGCTCGGTAAAAACAATTGGAAATTTATTTAACAAATCATAAAAAAAGGAGGAATTATGTCAGAAATAGTAAGTGTGTACGGACGAGAAATTCTAGATTCTCGTGGAAACCCAACTGTAGAAGTTGAGGTTATTCTTGATTCAGGAGTTTTAGGAAGAGCTTCTGTTGCCAGCGGTGCTTCAACAGGTGAATTTGAAGCTGTTGAATTACGTGACGGCGATAATAATCGTTATATGGGAAAAGGTGTTTTAACCGCCGTAAATAATGTAAACGAAATTATTGCTCCGGAATTAATCGGATTCGATGCCACCGATCAAGTTATTATTGATAAATTATTACTTGATTTGGATGGAACTCCCAATAAAGCAAAATTAGGAGCAAATGCAATCTTAGGCGTATCTTTAGCTGTTGCCAGAGCTGCTGCGGAAGAATTGGAAATTCCACTTTATAAATATATCGGTGGTGTAAATGCCAAAACTTTGCCGGTTCCAATGTCAAATGTGATGAATGGCGGGAAACATGCAGACAACAATGTGGATTTACAAGAATTTATGATTATGCCTTTAGGAGCTTCTTCATTTAGAGAAGCACTTAGAATGAATGCGGAAGTATTCCACACTTTAAAGAACATTTTGAAAAAGGAAGGATTTAGTACTGCTGTTGGTGATGAAGGTGGATTTGCACCAAATTTTAAAACTAATGAGGAACCACTCAAAATGATCGTAAAAGCTATTAAAGAGGCTGGTTACAGACCCGGTGAAGATATCTTTATTGCAATTGATCCGGCTGCATCTGAGTTTTATAGCAATGGTAAATATAATTTGAAAGCTGAAGGGAGATCTTTGACATCCGAAGAAATGGTAGATTATTATGCAAATCTAATTGAGAAATATCCCATAATTTCTATTGAAGACGGTTTGGATGAAGAAGATTGGAGTGGCTGGAAACTTATGAATGAAAAATTGGGTAAGAAAATTCAAATAGTTGGTGATGATATTTTTGTTACTAATGTTGAAAGATTACAGCGTGGAATTAAAGAAAAATCGGCTAATTCTATCCTGATTAAATTAAACCAAATCGGAACTTTAACTGAAACATTAGATACTGTTCAAATGGCAAAAGAAGCAGGATATACTTGCGTTGTTTCTCATAGAAGCGGTGAGACTTCCGATCCGATTATTGCCGATTTAGTTGTAGCAATTAATGGCGGACAAATCAAAACCGGTTCACTTTGCCGAAGTGAAAGAATTGCAAAATATAATCAATTACTAAGAATTGAAGAAGAACTGGATGACGGTGCTAAATTTTTAGGAAAAGATGTCTTTTATAATTTAAGATAAATAATTACAAAATTAACTAAAAGCCTCGATTTATTCCGGGGCTTTTATTGTTTTTAATAGATGGCTTAAGGTACAAAAGGTTTAAGGGATTTGAAAAATTAAAATTGTAGAGATAAGATTACCTTGTTTCTATATTCTTGTGTTTGTCCGTGAAAGTCCGTGGTAAGTTTTTCTTTAATTTTTTTCATTATTTTGTGTTAATTCGTGAAAATCTGTGGTCAGTTTTCTTTAAATTTATAGAAATAATTAACCTCTTTAAAAAAGATATTGACTCTTATTTTCTCAACCGTAAATTTGCAAATAATTAAAAATTATAGGGAGTAACAATGAGATATTGGAAATCATGTTTTCATAAAAGATATTTTTCTGAAGTTTTCTTATTGTGTAAATATTTGACGTTTACCCCCCCCCTCGCAATTATTGTGCCAAAACTCTAAAATACCACAACTTTTTTATTAAATACATAAATAATTATGAAAATATTTTCTATCTCGGAAAAAACAAATTCATTCGGCAAATCTCTTCTATCGCTATTTGTGGCAACGGATAGAAGATATTTTGTTAACTTCAAAATCGATGAATTGAATTT
>JAMOQM010000151.1 GCA_027064005.1 Candidatus Cloacimonadota bacterium
TCCAAGATTATCCTTTCGGAAGATTTTTTCCCTAATCCGGGAACTTTGGACAATAACTTTGCATTTCCGGTTGAGATTAAATTAACAAATTGAGGAATAGTAAAAGTGGATAAAACGGAAAGCCCGATTTTAGGTCCGATTCTGGTAATTGAAATAATTTTTTTAAAAATCTCTTTTTCCGCTTGAGAAAAAAAACCGAAGAGTTTTATTCCATCATCATTCATTTGAAAATGTATAAAGAGTTTTATTGTTGAATTTTCTTTAGGCAATTCATCAAAAGTACTCATTGGAATTGCGATATTATAAGCGATATTTCCTGTTTCTAAAATTATTGAGACAGGTTTTTTGGAAATTAAAATTCCTTTCATATAAGATATCATAAAAACCTCAATTTGTTAAAATGACAATAAGCAATTGCTAAACCGTCCGAAGCATCATTTGTAGCAGGTTGTTTATTTAGGGGAATTAGTTTTTGAATCATATATTGAACTTGTTGCTTGGAAGCATTTCCATTTCCAACGACAGATTTTTTAATTTCTCGCGGAGAATATTCATATACTTGCATCTTGTTTAATTGAGCTGCTAAAATAATAACACCTCTAACTTGGGACAGAACCAAAACGGATTTAAGATTCTTTCCAAGAAAAACAGTTTCAATAGCCAATACATTTGGTTGGTATTCTTTGATAAGTTCGGATATTCTGCCAAAAACTAATTCCAATTTTTCAGGAAAAGATAATTTGGGTTTGATCACTATTGTACCACAACCGGCAGCAACAATTTGATTTTTTTCAGTTTGGATAATGCCGTAACCACAAAATCTACTTCCCGGATCAATTCCTAAAATTATCAATCTTGAATTAACCTTTCCATCACTTCATCTGATATTTCATAGTTAGCATAAACATTTTGAGTGTCATCAAGGTCTTCTAATTGATCAATTAACTTCATTAATTTTTCAGCAAAATCATCAGCATTAATAGTTGTTTTCGGAATTCTTGTTAATGATGATTTTTCAATCTCAAATCCTGCATCTTCAAGGTTTTTCATAACTTTATGGAAATCAGCGGTTGTTGTGTAAATATTAAAAGTATTATCTTCCACTTCAACGTCTTCAGCACCGGCATCTAAAGCTGTCATCATCATTTCGTCTTCATCTAAATCATTTTTCTTAATTTCTATCAAGCCCTTTTGTTCAAAATTCCATAATACAGACCCACTTTCAGCCATATTTCCGCCGTATTTAGAAAAAGTATGCCTTACTTCAGCAACTGTTCGATTTTTATTATCGGTTAAAACTTCAACGATAATTGCTACACCATTATGACCATAACCTTCATAAATATACTCTTCGTAATTAACACCTTCAATATCTCCTGTCCCGCGTTTAATCGCACGTTCGATATTTGCTGACGGCATATTGTTAGATTTAGCATTTTGAATGGCAGATCTTAGCGCATTATTGGTTGAAGGATCTCCACCACCCTCACGAGCAGCAACGATAATTTCTTTGGTTATTCTTGTGAATAACTTACCTCTTTTAGCATCTGCAGCACCTTTTTTGTACTTAATTGAACTCCACTTATTGTGTCCTGACATTAATCCTCCGATTATTTTTTATTTTATTTTTATAATTTAAAAAGGAGGAATTACCCTCCTTTACCAATAGTGTTTTATTCATGTTCGTCGTAAGCTTCAATAATTTTTTTAGCAATATCTTTTGGTACTTTCTCGTAATGTGAGAATTTTTGAGTAAATCTTCCACGTCCTTGAGTTAAGGATTTTAAAATTGGAAAATATCCGTAAAGTTCAGCTAGAGGAATAGTTGCTTTAAGAATTTGTTTCTTTCCTTTTTGAATCATACCACTGATTTTTCCACGTCTAGTAGAAATATCACCCATTACATCTCCCATATATTCACTGGGAATAACGATTTCCATTTCATGAATTGGTTCTAATAAAATTGGCTTTGCGGAAGTAAAACATTTTCTTAAACATTGAGAAGCAGCAATTTTAAATGCCATTTCTGATGAATCTACATCATGATAACTACCATAATAGCAATCGACAGCAATATCAACAATTTGATAACCGGCAACAATACCTTTTTTTAAAGTTTCCTGAATTCCTTTTTCAATTGCCGGAATAAATTTACTTGGAATTGATCCTCCAACAATAGAATTGATAAATTCAAATCCTTCCCCACGTGGTTTGGGAGAAATTCTGAAATGAACATGACCGTATTGTCCACGTCCACCGGATTGTTTTTTATGCTTATATTCTTTATCGGCTTTGCCTTCAATTGTTTCTTTATAAGGGATATTTGGAGTGGTCATTTCAACATCAACCCCATATCTTGATTTTAATTTTTTCTGAATATTGAGAATTTGTTGAGCCCCTAATCCGGCGATTACATTTTCATGAGTTTGTTCATCAAAATAAGAAACAGCTGTAGATTCTTCATCGATGAGTTTAGTTAAAGCCGAACCGATTTTATCATCATCGGATTGTTTTAAAGCATGAATTGCTTTCCAATATCTCGGTGTTGGTAATACAACAGGTTTACATTGCAAATTACTTCCTATTTCACAAATAGTGCTTAAAGCTCCGCCATGTTTCATTTTAACAAAACCGGCAATTTGTCCGGCTTTTAATTCATGAGTTTCTTTTCTATTTTTTCCGTTAAGAAGGAACATGTTTCCCACTTTATCCTTATTTTTGGATTCTTGAATATAAACTTCGGTACCTGAAGTTATCGTGCCGGAAAACAAACGTACATAAGCAATATCGCCAAAACTTGGGTCACTCTGGGTTTTAAAGATAAATCCTAAAATTTCCCCATCCGGTGAGCAAATAAAATCTTTTTCTTCATTATTTTCCAGAACTTTCATTTCTTTAAAATCTTCCGGTGAGGGCAGATAATGATTAATTGCATCCATTAATTTATTAACACCAACATTAGTTTCGGCAGAACAAGCAAAAGTAGGAATAATCTCTCCTTTTGCGATAGCTTTCTTAATGCCGTTAGTTAATTCATCAACCGATAAATCACCTTCTTCAAAATATTTATCTAATAAATTTTCTTCGGTTTCTGCTACGGCTTCTACCATTTGAGTTCTAAAAGCCTCGGTTTCTTCTGCCATTTCAGCAGGGATATCAAGTTCTTTATTATCTATATAAGCTTTATTTGTAATTAAATCTATTACACCTATAAAATCCTTTCCTTTTCCAACGGGAATAACGAGTGGAATTGGTGAAAAATCCGTATTTTCTTTTATAGAAGAAATAACTTTTTCATAATCAGCTTTATCGGAATCCATCATATTAACAACGATTGATCTGGCAACTTTTGCGTGAGCAGTATTATCTAATGAAGCTTCCAAACCGACTTCAAATCCATTTGCCGCATTAGTTACTAATAAAATATTTTCAACAGCAGAAACAGCACAGATTTGTTCTCCTATAAAATCACTATACCCTGGGGTATCGATAATGTTGATTTCTTTATTATTCCAAGTTAAATTTCCAATTGCGAGTGATATTGACATTCCTTTTGAAATCTCAGCAGGATCAAAATCCAGTGTGGTATTACCATCTGAAATTTTACCTCTTCGAGTAATTGATTTTGAATTGAAAAGCATTTGTTCGGCTAATGATGTCTTTCCGGTACCACTATTACCAATCAATGTAATATTTCGAATTTTACTCATTTCATAATTTTTCATACATTCCCCCGAAATTTATTTTAGATGAAAACAGTTTTGATTTATTATCAAAACTTGTCAACAATGTTATTAACTTGCTTAAAAAAAAGATTTCTCTTAGATTTTTTACTCATTAACAAAATTATTTATTTGGCCATCAAAATTAGATGTATTAAAATTGGTATTATCTTATTTATCTTACACATAACTTATTTTTTCCATTTCAAAGATCATTATATTTCTTTTAATCAAAATGCTGTTTTTCTTCAAACTGAAATAACCAATTTTGAGATTATGATTTTCTGCTGCAAAAAAAATGTGTCCTTTAACAATTTTGCTTTAAATATTTTGTTTAACTTCTTGAAATAAAAAGACATATAAAAATTCTCCCTTTTGGACTATTTATTTTTTTGTTTAACCAAGTTGAATAATATAAAAAATATCTTTACGAAATTCATTATGAAAATTTTGTTTATTTTGAGGAAAAAATATGAAAAATTTAATTAGAACCGAGAAAATCGTTAAAGATTATAAAATGGGTAAATTATTCGTACATGCTTTAAAAGGTGTTGACATAAATATTCATCAAGGCGAATTTGTAGCGATAATGGGACCATCCGGTTCCGGCAAATCTACTCTCATGCACATTTTGGGTTGTCTTGATACTCCCACTTCGGGAGATTATTATATTGATGATATAAAAGTAAGCAATATTAGCAAAAATGATTTGGCTTCAATTAGAAATAAAAAAGTGGGATTTGTCTTCCAAACCTTTAATCTTCTTCCGCATATGAATATTTTAAAAAATGTTGAACTCCCTCTAATGTATGCCGGAGTTTCTTCTAAAGAAAGAAAGATTAAAGCAAAAGAAGTTCTGGAAAGTGTTGGTTTAGGTAATAGAATTAAACACAAACCTTCCGAATTATCAGGTGGTCAACGTCAACGCGTTGCAATAGCTCGCGCAATTGTAAATAGTCCTTCCATAATTATGGCTGATGAACCAACCGGAAATCTCGATACGGAATCAGGAACAGACATCCTTAGTATTTTCAATAATCTTCATAAACAAGGACATACAATTGTAATGGTAACTCACGATCATAATGTTGCTAAATTCGCTGATAGAATTATCTCAATAAAAGATGGATTAATAGATTATGGCAATATCTCCTAAAGAAAATTTTACAGTCGGAATTAAGGATTTTTGGGCACGAAAAATACGAAGTTTCATTACTATTTTAGGAATTATTTTAGGTACGATGTCGATAATAGTTGTTATGTCATTAGTTCAAAGTATTAATAAAATGACTATGGATTTTATGCTTCAAAGAGGCGGATTAAAAAAAATCACTATTAACCGTAATTATGAATATCAAAAGAAAAAGGACGTAAAACAATACTTTACCTTTAATGAGTTCAATAAAATAAAAAATCTTATCCCAAATTTGGAATATATTTCAGCAACTATTCGTTCTTATGGAAAGACCTCTTCGAAACAGAAAGAATATTGGGGACCTGTATTTGGTGTTTTGCCTTCATTTAAATTTACTGAAGAATGGGATGCCGAAAAGGGAAGATTTATTTCTGATTTTGATGAAGATGAGTCAAACAGCGTAATAGTTTTAGGGAAAAACGTTTCTGATGAATTATTTGGTAAAAAAAATCCGATTGGAAAAATTGTTTCTTATCATGGAAAAAGATTAAAGGTCATTGGTATAATGAAATACAGATATTTTAAAAATAGCCAAAATATAGGAAATAATAATGATAACCAACTTGATTATTTAAACAGAAGATGCTACGTTCCTCTTTCAACCATGATTCATAAAATAAATGCAAAAGATAAAATTAGCAATTTCAGCTTGATAGTTAATGATATTAATAACGTTGAATCAACCAAGAAATATATTGAAAATCTTTTGTTAAATATCAGACAAGGTGAAAATGTTTTCAGTATTCAATCCTCTCAAGATACCATTAATCAATCGAAAAACGGACTTAAAATTTTCTCACTAATCTTTGGATTAATCAGTGCTATTTCTTTATTAGTCGGAGGAATAGTAATTATGAATATAATGCTCGCAACCGTTCAGGAAAGAACTCGTGAAATTGGAGTAAGATTAGCTATTGGTGCAAGAGGTTTAGACATATTCTTTCAATTTTTAATACAGACGGTTTTAACTACCTTAATTGGTGGTTTTATCGGCGTAGGAATTTCTTTTTCATTGCTGAGTTTTATTGGCGGATTTTTAAATATGCCACTAAAGCCAAGTTTCCCCATGGTAATTGTTTCATTATTAGTTTCCGGAAGTGTTGGTCTGATTTTTGGAATCGGTCCGGCTGTAAAAGCCAGTAGATTAAACCCTGTTACGGCTTTAAGATATGAATAAAAAAATTCTAAAAAATCAGATAATCCTTTTCAAGAATCTTTTTAAAAAGAAACATATTCTTAAAGAATCTGCCGCCTTAACTTTTACCACAATTTTGGAAATTGTTCCGTTCTTGATTTTTATTTTATTTATTATTCCTAAAACCCCTTTTTTAGAAGTTACAAGCAAAGTACGTGAAATACTATTGAAGATTTTTCTTCCAAAATCTATCGACACTATTACTGTATATATAAAATCTTTTCTATCTTCTCGGTTTTCCTACAACATAATAAATTTTGTATTTGTTTTGATTACTTCGTATTCTTTATTTACGGCAATCAGCAATACTTTTGACAATATCTTAAATGTCCATAATAAACAACGACCTAGTATAATGACCCGTTTAACTAAATTTTTAGGGACAATCTTTCTCGGTTCATTGTTCATTGCCTTAATAACCTCATCCATCTCAATAGTTTTTGTCGGAATTTTAGAAAAATATCCTATTATCGATATTTTATCACGGTATTTAGTTCCTTTTTTCGTACTATTTTTAGCACTTTTATTTACTTATGCTTCAATTCCAACCATTAATTTGCGGGCTACTTCCATATTATATACTTCAGCAATCACATCAATAATCTGGGTTTTGACTAAAGCCTTTTTTAATATTTATATAGAATATCTAACTAACGTTGAAATTGTTTACGGTGTTTTAGCTTCTATTCCTATCTTTATGCTGTGGATTTATATTAACTGGATTATCATATTGTCAGGAGTTATCGTAGTTTCAATTTTAGAGAAAAGATATCATTATCCACAAAGTAGTTTACAAACAAACACGGTTAGGATTATTGTTGAAAAGGATTTTAATAATAAAAACGAGATAGTTTTTAAAGATGTTTTAGGAAAAAATGAGTTGTTCGAAAAAATATTAAGGCTTATAAAAAATGAAAAATAAAGGCAAAATTCTTGTTATAGATGATGAAGAAATTATAAGAAGTTTAATTTCGGAGACGTTATCAATCGAAAATTATTCTGTTACAGCTTTGGACAGCATTCCGGAAACGACAGATTATTTTTCAAAAAATTCCTTCGACACTATTATTTCAGATATAAATTTACCCGGGAAATCCGGTATTGAATTCTTAAAAGAAATTCGAAAATTTGATGAGACTATTCCGGTAATACTAATTACCGGCTCAACAGAAACCGAAAATTTATTAACTGCTATCAAATACGGAGCTTATGACTTCCTGCGAAAACCTTTTCCGTTATCTGACATAATAGTTACGGTAAATCATTCTGTCCAAAAAAGAAAACTCGAAAAAGAAAATCTCAAATACAAAGTAACACTCGAAAAGATGGTTGTAAAAAGAACCGAACAATTGGAAATAGCAAATAAAAAATTAGAATCCAATATGATAAAAACTATGCTTGCCATGGTAAACGCTTTGGAAGCCAGCGATAAATATACTCGCGGACATTCTGAAAGAGTAACAGCTCTGAGCTTAATGATTGGCGAAAAAATGAAACTTGATTTTAAAGATTTAAAAAATCTCCAAATGGGTGCTGTTCTTCATGATATCGGTAAAATCGGTATTTATCATAATATTTTAAATAAACCAACTAAATTAACCGATGAAGAATTTTCTACTATTAGAAAACACCCGAAAATTGGTTATGAAATAATTCGGCCAATAGATTTTCATCAAAGTGTTTTTGATATCGTTTTGCAACATCATGAATTTATTGACGGAACCGGTTATCCTAATAAATTAAAAGGTTATCAACTAAATCTGCTTTCTAAAATTGTTTCCATTGCTGATACTTATGACGCTATAACTTCTGATCGCCCCTACCGTAAAGGTAATTCTAAACAACACGCCATTGATGAAATTTATAAAGGAATTGATAAACAATTTGATCGAGATGTAGTAAAAATTTTGATTGAGATTAAAGATGATATTACCCCTGATTCACTTTCGAATATTAATGTAATAAAAAAATATAAATAAAATATTTGGAATTTTGCCAAATAAAAAAGGTAGGAAGCATGAAGAAAAAAGCTCTAATTAGTGTTTTTGATAAAAAAAACATTGTGAATTTTGCTAAAAAATTGTCTGATTTATCTTATGAAATTATTTCAACCGGTGGAACTGCAAAATTATTGTCCGAAGCCGGAATATCAATTACTCCTGTATCAAAAATAACAAATTTTCCCGAGATGATGAACGGTCGAGTTAAAACTCTTCACCCGAAAATTCATGGTGGAATTCTCGGTAATTGGGATCTTGAATCTCATAAACAAGATGCCGAAAAATTAGAAATTGACCCAATTAGTATCGTGGTAGTAAATCTTTATCCATTTGAGAAAACCGTACTAAATCCTGATTCTTCTCATCAAGATATTATCGAAAATATCGATATTGGCGGACCTTCAATGTTGCGTTCAGCAGCAAAAAATTACAAACACGTTACTGTGATTACTGATTTTACGGATTATGATAAAGTTATTGCGGAATTAGAACAAAATGGTGAAACTTCTTTAGAGACACGTCAAAAATTATCCTACAAAGCTTTTTCTCTAACAGCTCATTATGATGCAATGATATCAGCATATTTTTCAAAATTAGAAAAAGATTCTTTCCCAAATTCCTTATCTTTATCTTATGAAAAAACCGAGCAATTACGTTACGGAGAAAATCCTCATCAACAAGCTGCATTTTATTCTGATCCTAATAATGAAATTATATCTCAAATATTTGGTAAGAAACTTTCTTTTAATAATTATATGGATATTGACTCGGCAATTCGAATTATTGCTAAATTTATGAATGACGATCCCGCAATAGCAATTCTAAAGCACACAAATCCTTCCGGAATCGGAATTGGAAAAAATCTGACCGAAGCTTATCAAAAAGCTTTTGCGACAGACACAATGTCTCCTTTTGGCGGAATTGTTATAATGAATAAACAGCTTGATTTGGAAGCAGCTAAAGAAATTAATAAAGTTTTCACAGAGATAATTATTTCTCCCGAATTTTCCGAAGATGTTTTAGCTTTTCTAAAAAAGAAAAAAAATCGTCGATTAATAAAGCTAAATTTCGAAAAGTTAAAATATATGAAATCTCAGAAAAATGTCAGATCGCTTTTAAATGGATTATTAGTTCAAGATTCAGATATGCTTGAAGATAATTATGAGGATTGGAAAATAGTAACAGAAAACAAACCTTCCGAATCTGAGATTAAAGCTTTAAAATTTGGCTGGAAAGTTGTAGCTACTTTAAAATCCAATGCTGTTTGTTTTACAACAGATGATAGAACTATTGGATTAGGAATCGGTCAAACCAGTCGCGTTGATTCAACTGAAATAGCTATTTTCAAAGCACATAAATTTGGATTGGAAATTCAAAATAGTATTTGCGCTTCAGATGCCTTTTTCCCATTTAGGGATAGTATTGATAAATTGTCGGAATTGGGAATTAAAGCAATTATCCAACCGGGCGGATCTAAGCGTGATCAAGAAGTTATTGATGCTTGCAACGAGTATGGTATGTCAATGATATTTACAGGTAAACGCCATTTCCGTCATTAAAGATTTTTTTATTAAAATTTCTTATATCTTGTAAAATAAAGACATAGCCTATAAAATAGATATATTTGAAATTTTTTTTCATATTTTTTAATTGACAGGTTTTTGTGTTTAGTAAATTTTAGATACAATAAAAAATTGGAGGTTTTAAAATGAAAAAAATCGTAATGATTATTTCACTCGTATTTATCGTATCAATCTTGGCAGCCGGTGATTTCACTTGGACTCAATTAAACTTATACCAAGGTGTTAATATGGCACATGGTTGGGGTGATACTTATAATGACACTTATTTTGAAATTGAAGGTGGAGGACGTACAGGAATTTTGGATTTTTACTATTTCTTTGATGTAAATCATTTTTTAGGTCTTGGAGATAATGCTGTCATCGGTAATTCAACGACCGGTTATACAAGAAATGCCGGTGATTTCTTTGCCAAAATCAGCCCAAGATTTAGTTTGAACAAATTTGTTCCATCTTTCGGTCCGGTTAAAGAACTTTATGTTGCAACAAGATATAAAGGTTTTAATGGTGGCGATGATTATGCAATTGGTATCGGTTCTGATTTAAAAATTCCTTACTTTGATATTTTTGCTGCTAATTTCTATCATGTTCTTCAAAGTTCTAATGATGGCGATGATTCTTCATTTGAAGATGCAGGTTATCTTTTTGCAATAAATTGGTACACTAAACTATACCAATTCAATAAAAAATTTAACGTAACTTACCAAGGTTGGTCAGACTATGGTTTTGCTGATTCATATACCGATGATTTAGGCTATCCAAACACTGCTGATGAGTTCCAAATGTTTAACGGTTTCTTCTGGAACTATAACAAATGGTCTTTATCTACAAGTGTAAAATTTCACCATCATTTTATGCATAGTGAAGCTGATTTTGGAAATCCTAATGAAACATCTTTATTCTTCGGTTTACATAGAAGATTCTAATTAAAATTAACATTAAAAGCAGGTTTATCCTGCTTTTTTTTTATCGAGGTATCAGTGGAAAATAAAAAAATGCCGGCTCTCGAAATGAGAAATATCACTAAAAAATTCGGTGATTTTGTCGCAAATGATAATCTTAATTTAATTGTTCAAAAAGGTGAAGTTCATGCTTTGCTGGGTGAAAATGGTGCAGGAAAAACTACATTAATGAACATATTGTATGGATTATATACTCCTACTTCAGGTGATATCTTCCTTAATGGAGTTAGAACAAATATTTTAAACCCCAAAATTGCAATCGAAAATAAAATCGGTATGGTTCATCAGCATTTTATGTTGGTAAAAAATTTTACAGTTACGGAAAATATTATTCTCGGAAAAGAAAAGAAAAACAAACTCGGAAAATTGCTTCTTCGAAAATCTAAAAAAGATATTGTTGCTCTTTCTAAAAAATACGGTTTATTAGTAAATCCTGATGATAAAATTGAAGACATTACTGTTGGTATGCAACAACGCGTAGAAATATTAAAAGCTCTTTATCGAGGTGCTGATATTCTGATTTTAGACGAACCGACCGCAGTTTTAACCCCTCAAGAAATCAAAGAATTAGGAATAATCGTAAAGAATCTGACAGCTGAAAAAAAATCAATTATTTTCATTAGCCATAAATTAAAAGAAATAACCCAATTTGCAGATAGATGTACGATCATTCGACGTGGAAAATTAATTGATACTTTGAATGTTACAGATGTTACCGAACATGAATTGGCATCAAAAATGGTCGGACGAGAAGTTAATTTCAAAATTGAAAAGAAAAAAGCTAATCCTCAAAAACCTATTCTTAAAATTGAAAATTTAGTTGTTAAAAATAATATGGGTTTAGTAGCTGTAAATAAATTATCTTTAGAAGTTAAAGCTGGCGAAATTCTCGGTATTGCAGGTATTGATGGAAATGGACAATCGGAATTTGTTGAAGCTATAACCGGACTGCGAAAAGCAGAATCCGGCAAATTTTCAATCAGTGAAGTTGATTTAACAAATAAAACCCCGCGTGAAATTTTTCTAAATAAGGTTGCACATATACCGGAAGATAGACAAAAATTCGGTTTAGTTATGGATTTTTCAGTAAAAGAAAATTTTATTCTTCAAACTCACTCTTACGCCGAATTTTCAGATAAAGGATTTCTTAAAAATAAAAATGTTGAAGATTTTGCAAATAAACTTGTCGCCAAATTTGATGTTCGCCCAACCAATATTAATAAAAAAGCCCGAGACCTTTCCGGTGGTAATCAACAAAAAGTCATCATTGCCCGTGAAGTTACTCACGATCCTCAATTATTAATCGCCGTACAACCTACTCGCGGTTTAGATGTCGGAGCAATTGAATTTGTCCATAAATCACTTATTAAGCAACGTGATGAAGGTAAAGCCGTTTTACTTGTGTCTTTAGAACTTGACGAAGTGATGAATATAGCTGATCGGATTGCAGTAATTTTTGAAGGTGAAATTGTCGGCATTGTTGATGCAAAAAAAGCAGATATTAATCAACTTGGATTAATGATGTCCGGAGGTAAATTATAAAATGAAAAAAAATAAAGTAATAAAATTTTTTACAGAATCCAACAAAGCATTCACGCTAATTTCAATTCTATTAGGATTTATTATTGGCGGTTTAATTTTGTGGTTTTCCGGCTTCAATCCTTTTACTGCTTATGCAGTTATTTTTAAAGGAATATTCAGCAAACCGAGCTATATTTCTTATACGATAATCAGATCTACTCCGTTGATTTTAACCGGACTTTCCGTAGCATTTGCTTTTAGAACCGGATTATTCAATATTGGTGCGGAAGGACAATATATTGTAGGTTCTGCCGCAGCAGCACTTGCAGGATATTATATTCAATTACCCGCAGTTTTACTGATTCCTTTAGTAATACTTATTGCAATAATATCTTCAGGAATATGGGGAGCTATAGCCGGTTTATTGAAATCAAAATATGGTATTCATGAAGTAATTTCAACAATAATGTTGAACTGGATTGCTCTTTATTTGCAAAATTATATTACAAAAATTAAAGGTTTCGCTAAACCAAACAGTGAAGCCTCAAAATTCATCCAAGATGCTGCGAATATCACTTTTTTTGATAATTGGAAACATTCGGATAAAGGAATGGCGTGGCTAAATAATCATCACTTTGCCAAAGAAATTCTGCGAACTCCCGCAAATTTCGGGATTATCATTGCCATACTTTGTGCTTTGTTGGTTTGGATTATTTTGAATAAAACAACTTTGGGTTATAAATTAAGGGCAGTTGGATTTAATAAGGAAGCTGCAAGGTATGCCGGAATTAATATTGAAAAATATATGATTATTTCAATGTTCATCTCCGGAAGTTTAGCCGGATTAGCCGGAGCTTTGCACGTCATGGGAGTTTCCCACAATATAACAAATTTATCAGCTATGGAAGGTTATGGCTTTGATGGAATTGCGGTCGCACTTATCGGCAGTAATGCTGCTTTCGGAACAATTTGGTCAGGATTTCTCTTTGGTGCTTTAAAATATGGAGGAACAAAAATTCAGCCTTTTATGGGTGCTCCTTCCGAAATTATCAGCATTATGATTGGTACAATTGTATTTTTCATTTCAATGCCTAACATTATTAAAATTTCCTTAAATAAAATTTTGTTGAAAAATAAAAAAAGAGGTGAAGATGTTAAATAATATAGCTTTGATTATCGGAGTTACTCTGATGTATTCCACACCTTTAATTTTTACTGCGTTAGGCGGTGTTGTTTCTGAAAAATCCGGTGTTGTTAATATTGGTCTTGAAGGAATGATGGTTATTGGAGCTTTCATTGCGGCGACAGTCGGTTATTATTCAGGTAATCCTTGGTTAGCATTTTTAGCAGGCGGTCTTGCAGGAGCTTTTTTCGGATTACTTCACGCAATAGCATCAGTTAGTTTTTCTGCTGATCAAGTTGTATCAGGAATTGCTATTAATTTTTTAGGACCCGGAGTAGCTCTTTTTCTTAGTAGAATTTTTTTTAATGGCGCAACCATGACTAAATCTATTGATTTAGATAACAAAATGCCTCGCTTGCTAAATGGAATTTTTCATAAAGATTCTTTTTTATATTATATTTTGGATAACCAGTACGCAACAACTTATATTGCCTTTATATTAGTTTTTGTAATTTGGTATATTTTGAAAAAAACAGTTCTCGGTTTACGATTAAAAGCTGTTGGAGAACATCCTGCTGCAGCCGATACTCTAGGAATAAATGTATTCAAAATAAGATATTTGGCTGTTATAACTTCCGGTTTTCTTGCCGGATTAGGCGGAGCTACTTTGAGTATTTCCGTTGTTTCAAATTTCCGCCCAACTCTAGTTTCGGGACAAGGTTTTATTGCTTTAGCTGCTATGATTTTTGGTAAATGGAAACCTGTGGGAGCAATGTTAGCTTGCTTATTATTTGGGTTAGCTCAAGGTTTAGTTGTATTTCTGGGACAATTTCAAATCCAAATTCCATCACAATTTTTAAATATGTTACCGTATATATTAACTTTAATTGTTTTAGTAGCTTTCGTTGGAAAATCCGTTGCACCTTTAGCTGACGGTATTCCTTATGAAAAAGAACAAAAACATTAATACAAACAAGGAGAAAAAATGAAAAAATCATTCATTATTATCATGATGCTAACTCTTATGTTAACATTATTGTTAGTAGGTTGTGGCAAAAAAGCTGCTCCAGCCCAAAAAACAGATTCTGTAAAACCAATTAAAATCGCACTCGTAACAGATGTTGGTGGAGTTAATGATCAATCTTTTAACCAATCAGCTTGGGAAGGTCTTTCAAGAGCCCAAAAAGATTTGGGTATAAAAGCAAGTTATATTGAATCTAAACAAGATGCAGACTATATGCCTAATCTTGAAACATTATATGATTCAAAAAATGACTTAATTTGGGGAATTGGATTTAAAATGGCTGATAGAGTTCTTGAAGCTGCTAAACAAAATCCTAACCAAAAATACGCTATAATCGACTTTAGTTATGGAGACAAAACTCCATCTAACGTTATCGGTGTTCTTTTCAAAGAACAAGAAGCTAGTTTCTTGGTTGGTTATATTGCCGGCAAAATGTCTAAAACCGGTAAAATCGGTTTTGTTGGCGGAATGGATGTTCCTGTAATTCACAGATTCCAATATGGATTTGATGCCGGTGTTTTGTATGCTAATCCAAAAGCCAAAATTTATGAACAATATGCCGAATCATTTACTGATGCTGCTAAAGGTAAAGCAATTGCCAATCAAATGTATAAAAACGGAGCTGACATAGTTTTCCATGCTGCCGGTGGTGTTGGTGATGGTGTAATTGAAGCTGCTAAAGAAAAAAATCTTTGGGCTATCGGTGTTGACCGAGATCAAAGTGATTTAGCTCCAAATAATGTTTTAACTTCAGCAATGAAACGTGTTGATAATGCAATTTACGACGTAGCTAAAAAAATGAAAAATGGTGAATTTGACGGTGGAAAAACTCTTACTTACGGTCTTAAAGACGGTGGTGTTGATATTGCTCCAACAACTAAAAAACATGTTCCTCAATCAATTCTCGATGAAGTTAGCAAAATTAAAGCTGACATCATATCCGGAAAAATTACAACTCCATCTTCAAAAGATGCCTTTAATAAATGGAAAAAAAATTATCTAAAATAGTTTAACATTTCATTCTTAGAACCTTGATTAATTTCAAGGTTCTTTTTTTATATTTTTTTTTGCTATTTCTTTGGCAACATTTGCAAAAGTATTATTCTCACACAACTTATTGGTAATTATTTCATTACGATTTCTTTCTTTTTCATTATTTAAATAATCTTTAATTTTTACATTCAGATCATCACTGCTTTTATAGGATTCTATTCCGTATAAATCTATTCCTTTAACATAATCCGATATTTGAAATTGCCTTAAAGCAGCCAAATCAAAAGTCCGATTATTAATAAAACCAAATCTTCGCATATATTCATGATGATCATTAAGAACAATTTTTGCTGAAGAATATATATTCGACAAATTTTTATAATCGGCAAACTCAGACAAAATATTTTCTTTTGGAAGAAATTTAAGCCAATTTTTTCCTATAACTTTCAGAATTTGGCGATTTTCTTCATCTAAATCGTAAATAATCTTTCTAGCGGGAAAATTATCATAATAATTATTTCCTACAAATAATAAATCATAAATCTTATTTTTTTTAGAATCATTAAAAGCGAAATTGGAAGCTTGATTCAAAACTGAAGACGGAACCGAAATATCATTTCTAACCATTTTTTGAAAATATTCCGAAGCAATAAATACATGATTATATGAATTTAATTCTTCCACAGTTCTAATTTCAGGATGACTGATTATCCATAAAAGATTTCTTTTACTTTGATCAGGTTTATAAGCAAATTTTCCACTTATGGTTAAAGAAATTTTGTAATTTGTATTTTTGTACCAGTCTTCAATATAAACAATTTTAGCAGAAACATCTAATTTAAGTAATTCCTTAGAAAGATTTTCTGCAAAAACCGCATCTCCCCAATTTTCATTTTTTGGTGAACAGATATTAATTATTAATTTTTCCATAAAAAACAATCCTGAGCTAAAATCTTTTCTTTAAAATCATATTTTGAAAGAAAATGCTCCCAATTTTCAAATATATCGAGATCTAATTTTCTAATAATCTCAAATACTTTAGATGAGTTAAAGGCAAATGCTATCTGTTCAAATCTATCAATCAATATTTACTTCTTTTCCTGAATACAAATAGGTAAGCGGAGCTCCTATTCTCCCATTAGAAATTTCTTTAACTTCCGAAATATATTTTTCAATATTTTGAGTTGAGCCTGATTTTCTATTTAATGAGCAAACTATTTTGGCATTTTTATTTTGTCTCAAATGCTGAATCAAAAGAGTTGGAAAAAGTGGAGAATAATTAAAATGGGAATCCATAAAAATAATGTAAGGAAATTTTTTAAAAGACTCTCTTTTCTCGCTTAAGAATTTATTAAAAGATTTTCCCCTTTCCAAAATTACTATTTTAAAATTATTCTCGTATTTTGCCTTAAAATAATCCAAATTATTCGTCCCATTTAAAATTATGAGATTTTTGTTATCTTCATTTATTAATTCCAAAGATTTTTCCACTACTCGTTTGGCTGACTTCCCATCATAAAAAGAAACAAATTTTTGAGAAATTTCATGATAATCTTTTAAAGGTGAAGTAAAAGTTCTAAATAGTAATTCCGGAATGTTTCTAATGTTTTTAAATCTAAATCCAACGTCGCGAAAAACATATTCCAAATCATTATTATTATAATTCTTAAATTCCTTTTGAAGAGGAGAATCAAATAATAACACAGGTTTTCCGGTTGATAAAAACTCATAAATAACAGAAGATACATCAGAGATTAAAACATCCGAAACGTAAAAACTTTCAGAAATATTGTAATTTTCAGAATAAAATATATTAGGATTCACTTCTGCATATTTTTTGAAATAATCTTTGTATTTATCTTCAACAACTCCATGAAGTTTGATAATTATATTAAAATATTCAGGGATAATTTCCCGCAAATCAAGGTCTAAAAAAGTCAATATTGATAATTCCTTATTAAATGTCGGAGCAAATAAAACCGTTTTGTTTTCAAAATTTAATTTCATTTTTTTCAGAATAGTTTGCTTATTTAAAGAATTATCAAATAAATGGTCTAGTTTGGGAATTCCGACAACTTCAATCGGAACCGATACTTTTTTTTCTAAAATCTGTTTATGAATTATACCGGGTACAGCTAAAAGATTAGCATAATTTTCCCTAAATGATAAATGTCCGGAAGTATAAAAAGATCCCTTGGAAATTGTACCATGCCCAATATTTACAATTTCCCCAAGACCTTCAACTTTTTCATAGGATGAATCTGCGATAAAAGTAACGTCGGGATTGTAAATATATGGATTTTCAATAAAAGTAAATTCCTCGGGAATATGTTTTTTTAGAAAATCTTTGCGACAACCAATTGAGGCGTAACCATTTTTTGATTTACGAAAAGGTAAAGTCAAAATACCGATTTCCCCAATATTGTTTTCAGAAATATAGTTAATAATATTTTCAAATAAACTTATATGAAACTCGCGTTCTACAAAAAATAAATATTTTATCATAATTAAAAATTCTGCGTTCAGTTTAATGCGTCAACCTTAATTTTATTTAGAAAATTTCAGGAAAGAAAAAATTGCTTTTGACCTAATTTACACAATCAACTTAGTATTTCTAAGTTAATTTTTTGGAATCACTCAAATAAAATATAAGTACTGCAACCGAAATTTGAATAACTCCCATTATAGTTGCTTCTTTAGTATGATAAGTACCAATATAGCGATAGATCGCAATTGGAATAGTAGTGAAATTTTTCTGAAGCATCGAAACAGCTCCAATCTCTCCAAAAGAAATGCCAAATGCAAAGGTAGAAGCTGCAAAAATATCTCCCTTTATGGTTGGCAGAATCACCTTTTTAAAAATCATAAAATTATTCGCACCAAGTATTTTAGCAGATTCAATTTGATGAGAATCAAGATTTCTCAAACCTTGTAAAATTATCCTTGAAACAAATGGAAATGCCAAGATAATGTGAGCAATAACAACCAGTAACAATCTTGAAAAAGAGATAACAGAATTATCAATTATATAAAGATAACCGAGAGTAAAAGTTACTGCCGAAACCCCCATTGGCAAAGTTGCAAACATTTCCCAAAAACTTGATTTTTTTAATTTGATAACGAAAATACCAAAAAGCAATGACAAACTAACCGAGCCAAAAACAGTGGATAATCCTAATAAAATACTATTTTTTATTGAGCTTAAAACTGATTCTCCTAAAATAGGATCGTATTTATTTGCCAACATTTTCTTAATCAAAACTCCGTTAAATCCGAAATGATTGTGTTTATCTAAAAATAATGAATGATAATAAACTGATACAAGCGGACCCAACACTATAATTATCAGAAAAAATGTGTAGATAAGAATTATCCCGAAAAGCGGTTTATTTTGGATATTTTTAAAGTTAATTTTATGGGGTATTAGTTTACTTCCTTTGATCAGTTTTGTTGATTTTGTTTGAAAATTATTAAGTTTAATGCTGAAAAACAGAAATATCCCTGACAAAAATATTTGAATTGCACCTAAAGCCATTCCTAAATTTATCTTTAAAAGATTATGAACCAGCATATAAATATTAACCTCAATCGTGGTAAATTTAACACTTCCTAAAACCAAAACTACCCCGAAGCTCATAAAACAATAAACAAAAACTAACATAGAAGCGTTGATAATCGTTGGTAAAATCCCGGGTAAAATTACTTTGAAAAATATAATTTTATTATTAGCCCCCAAAGATTTAGCGGCTTCAACAAAATGTTGATTAAAATTTTCTAATGATTCTGAAACCATTTTCAAAATTATTGGAAAATTATAAAATGCATGAGCAACTAAGATTGCTTTAAAAGAATAGAGAAAAAATATCTTTTGATGAAAAATCGCTAAAAATTTATTAATAAAGCCATTGTTACCAAATAACAAAATAAAGCCTAAAGCAACAATAATACTTGGTAAAATAAAAGGTACCATCATCATTGATTTAAGAATCTTTTTAAAAGGAAAATCATAATATGAAAATATAAAAGCAGCCGGAATTCCAATTATCAACGTTAGAATAACACTCATAAATGCTTGATAAAGGGTAAACAAAATAACATGAACTTGATATGGATCATGAAATAAAAGAAGAAAATTATTTAAGGAAAATTGAGAATCTCCGGAAATAAATGAATTTTTAACAACTAAAAGTAAGGGAAAATAAAAGAAAATAAGTAAGAATAAAAAAGGTAAAAATATTAGAAAAGTTTTTTTGGACATAAAAGAAAAAGGAAGCCTAAGCTTCCAATTTGAGGAGATTAATATTAATTAGTTCTTTCAAATCATTAGTTGCTTTAGAAGCTTTTTCAGCAAAATCCGAATTTTGAGAAGCAAAAATAATCCCGCGAGAAGAATTTATTAAAAATCTCGGATCAGATTTTGAGGAGGATGCAAATTTAACCACAGAAGATAAATCTCCACCTTGAGCACCGATTCCGGGAATAAGGAAAATATTTTTAGGTAATAATTCTCTAATCTTTTTCAAATCATTTGTCTGAGTTGCTCCGACAACCGCTCCAATTTGCTCATAATTATACTTCTGTATATTTTCGGCAATTTTAAAGCTTAAATCATTTTTTAAAAGATAATCTGAAGCTGTTTTATTAGATGTCAAAGTTAACACAAATGACATTTTATCCCGGTATTTCCAAAGAGGTTCCAGAACATCATTACCCATTAAAGGGTTCACGGTAATAGAATCCACATCCATAACTTTATAATACGCTTCAGCATATTGCTCCATTGTATTACCGATATCACCAACTTTCACATCTAAAATAGAAGGGATAAAATTAGGAATATACTCGAGAGTTTTTTCAAGAGCTTCTAGCCCTAATTTGCCTGCATTTACATAAAAAGCATAATTTAATTTAAAAGCTGCCGCATTATTTTTGGTGGCATCAATTATTTCTTTATTAAATGTCCAAATAGGATTTTTTTCATTTTTTAAAATTTCTGGAATTTTATTTTTTTGAGAATCTAATCCAACACAAACATACGATTTATGGAGGTTTGTTGCCGAATTATATTTTTGCCAAAAAGACATATTATCTCCTTTTTTGTAATTAATCTCTCAACATTATTCTAACTTTATCTTCACCATCAGTTTCTTTGAATGATACTTTGATTATTTCTTCATTTGAGGTAGGAACGTTCTTGCCAATATAATTTGCTTTAATTGGTAATTCGCGATGTCCTCTATCAATTAAAACACATAATTCGATTTGCTTCGGCCGTCCAAAATCTAAAAGTGCATCAATGGCAGCTCGGACAGTTCTTCCGGTATAAAGCACATCATCGGTCAAAATAATATTTGAATTATTAATATCAAAATCAATTTGAGATCCCTTCAAAACCGGTTGTTGAGCTATTGTAGAAAGATCATCTCTGTATAAAGTTATGTCTAAAATGCCAACGGGGACTTTAAAATCTTCAAATTTTTCCAGATATTTTTGAAGACGTTCTGCCATCGGAACTCCTCTTGAACGGATTCCAATAAGATATACATTTTCTAATCCTTTATTATTTTCAATAATTTGATGAGCTATTCTTTTAAGCGTTCTATTTATAGCTTCTTCATTCATAATTTGACTTTTTACTTTCATTTTTCCTCCATATTGGCTTTTCCAATTAAGTTCTTTATTGTTAGTTTTTTTTCTTCAAGAAAATTCTGCAAGTTATTTATTGTCTCAATTGTTATTTTGGGATTAACAAAATTCTGAGTTCCAATAGCCACAACACTTGCTCCGGCATAGATGAATTCTAAAGCATCCATCCAATTTGAAATTCCACCCATTGCCATTATTGGGATATTCACCGTTTTCGCAACTTGATAAACCAAATTTAAAGCTACCGGTTTTATTACCGGTCCACTGTATCCTGCCAAACCGCGTTTAAAATATATTTTTCCTGTTTTCCAATCAATAGCCATTCCTAAAAGAGTATTTATTAATGATAAAGAATCTGCACCGCCATCTTCGGCAGCTTTGGCAATTTCTTTGATATCGGTTACATTAGGAGATAATTTGATTGTTAATTCTCTTGTTGTCAGTTTTGATAATTCACCCGTGAGTTTATTAACTATTTTAGCATCGACACCGAAAGCTAAACCTTCATTTTCTACATTTGGACAAGAGACATTAATTTCATATCCATCGATTCCTTCTTCATCTTCTAATCTGAGTAATATTTCTTTGAATTCACTAATTGATGAGCCGGAGAAGGAAATAATCAAATTTGTACTAAAGCCTCTGTATTTTGGTAATTCATCTTTTATGAAATTTTCCAAGCCCGGATTTTGAAGTCCGATAGAATTTAATAATCCGCCGGAAGTTTCAAATAATCGCGGTGGTTTATTCCCTATCTTTGGATGTTTTGTAATTGTTTTTGTAACAATTGCCCCTAATTTATTAAAATCAACATAATCCGAATATTCATAACCAAACGTTCCGGAAGCAACTGTAATCGGGTTTTGAAATTGTAATTTGCCGAGTTTTGTTTCTATATTATTCATCCCAAACTACCTCTTTTGAATTAAAGATTGGTCCATCTTTGCAAACGGTTTTATAAACATTCTCATTATTTTTTTTAATTAGAACCGAACAACCTTTGCAAACTCCAATCCCGCATGCCATATAAGATTCCAATGAAACTTCAGTATTGATTTCTTTCTTTTGAGTAATTTTAGAAATTTCTTTCATCATAATTTGAGGTCCGCACGTAAACACTTTTTCTATTTTTTCCACTTCAAGAATTTTTTCAAGATTAGAAGTAACAAAGCCCTTTTTTCCATAAGATCCATCATTTGTATAATTCATTATATTGCTATCAAAAATATCCTTTTCTGATCTTCCGCCATGAATCCAAATTACGGAATTATGTTTATTTTTCAATTCTTTACTTAGATAAAATAACGGGGCATAACCTATTCCACCTGAAATAAGCATAACTTTTTGATTCATCGGAATATTAAAGGAATTTCCCAAAGGTCCTAAAAAATCTATAAAATCACCAACTTTAAGTTGAGAAAGATATTTTGTACCATAACCGATCTTTTTTATCATAAATCCGATTGTGTCATTTTCAATATTATAAATACTGATTGGTTTGCGTAATAGACCTTTATAATTCCCCATTGGCAATAATTCAAAGAACTGCCCCGGCTTAGATTTCAGGGCTAGTTCTTTGTTTTTAATATAAATTATAAAATAATCTTTATTTATCTTTTCAATGTAATTTATCGGGAGAATTTTCTGCATTTATGCCTTCCAAGTCTCTCTTCCATTACAAAATGTTTGAATGACTTTTCCTTTTAAGGTTTTGTTTAAATACGGAGTATTTTTAGATTTAGAAAGCATATTTCCCGAAGTTAAACAGATTGTATCATCTAAATTAACAATTGTTAAATCAGCAACTCTCCCCTCTTTAATTTCTCCAATATTTTTTTTGATAAATTTCGCCGGAGCTGTTGACATTTTTTCAATCAACAATTCCAAAGAAATATTTCCTGTTAAAACTAATTCTGAATATAAGGAAGCGAACGCCGATTCAAAACCGTTAATCCCAAAAGGTGCTAACACAAATTCTCTTTCTTTTTCATAATCAGCATGAGGTGCGTGATCTGTTGCAATAAAATCTATTGTTCCGTCAATAAGGCCGGCAATACATGCTTTTCTGTCTTTTTCTGTTCGTAACGGAGGTTTTACTTTTGTGTTGGTATCAAAATTCTCACATAAATCTTCCGTTAATAATAAATGGTGAGGTGTTACTTCGCAGGTTACAGAAACGCCTTTTTTCTTTGCTTCCCGAATTAAGTCAATTGCTTTGGCTGTTGAAACGTGAGCAATATGAAGACGGCATTTTGATGATTCTGCCAGCATAATATCTCGAGCAATAATGATTTCTTCCGCCAAGCCCGGAATTCCGCCAAGCCCTAATTTTGTGGAATATTTTCCGGCATTAATTTGACCTGAACCGGCCAAATTATATTCTTCAGGGTGAACTATCACCGGAATATCAAAACTGGATGCATATTTCATGGCATTAAGTTTTATTTTAGCATTTTGAACACAATGTCCATCATCACTTACAGCAACAATTCCGTATTCTATCATTGAAGCTATTTCTGAAATTTCCTTGCCTTCGGATTTTTTAGTCAAAGCTCCGATAACTTCAACTTTTGAATAACCCAAATCTTTTGCTTTTCGTTTTATATATTCTACTGTAGCAACATTGTCCACAATCGGTTCCGTATTTGGCATTGCACAAATTGTTGTAAAACCGCCTTTCGCAGCAGCTTTTGTTCCGCTAACAATATCTTCTTTATTGGTTTGACCTGGATCTCTTAAATGTGAATGTAAATCTACAAAACCCGGTAAAACAAAATTTCCTTTTGCGTCAATCACTTCAAAATTATCGTTTTGAATATCAGATCCTATTTGCTCGATCTTTTCGTCATTGATTAATATATCTTTGTTTTCAAATTTACCGTCTAAATATATTTTCCCGTTTTTGATTAATTTTTTCATAATTATCTCCTAAATTTTTCCACCAAGAGTCAAATAAATTAAAGCCATTCGAACAGCCACACCGTTTGCAACTTGTTCTATAATAATACTTTGATTAGAATCGGCTATTTCAGGTAATATTTCGATTCCACGATTCATTGGACCGGGATGCATAATCAACGCATCTTTTTTTGCAAATTTGATTGTCTCTTTCGAAAGAACATAACGCTTGGTATATTCTTCTAAAGATGGGAATAATCCTTCTGATTGTCTCTCAAGCTGCATTCTTAATCCCATAATTACATCGGCATCTTTTAACGCTGATTTCAAATCATAATCTACAGTACAACCGTAAACTTCTTCCATTTTGGAAGGCATTAAAGTTTTAGGAGCACACACTGTTACGGATGCACCGAGTTTTTTCATTCCAATTAAATTAGAACGCACAACTCGACTGTGAGCAATGTCTCCGACGATAGCAATTTTTAGACCTTCAAGAGTTCCACGTTTTTCCCAAATTGAAAAGATATCCAATAATGCTTGAGTTGGATGAGCATGTCTTCCGTCACCGGCATTTAAAACCGGTTTTCCTGAATATTTATTTACCAATTGCGGAGTTCCCGGACAACTGTGTCTGATAATATATAAATCAATTCCCATTGCGTTTAAAGTATAAACAGTATCTTGCAAACTTTCACCTTTTGTTAATGAAGATGTACTTGCTGAAAAACTTACGACATCAGCACTTAATCTATTAGCTGCTAATTCGAAAGACATTTTTGTTCTCGTACTATTTTCGAAAAATAGAGTACAAACTGTTTTACCGCGTAAAGTAGGGAGTTTTTTATAGTCACGCAAGTTAATTTCTTTCATTGCTTGAGTTGTTTTTAAAATAGATATTATTTCTTCTTTTGAAAAGTCGGCTAAGTCATATAAATTTCTACCGACAAAATTATTAGTGTTTTTCATTTTACCTCCAAGTAATTTTTTTTATTTTGATTTTAAAGAATTTACTTAGAAGTCAACTGGGTGATTTATTCATCTCTTCCTCCTTTTCCGTCTCTCTTGGACAGGTTTAAAAGGCATTTTTCAATGCAAAAAAAATTCCCCTTTCGGGGAATATAAAATTATTTAAGAATAACTACTTTTTTAAGTGCTAAATAACGAGAATTAGCGGTTATATTTACAAAATACTTACCGGGTTTTACCTTCACGTTATTTAAATTAGTGCCATTCCAGGAAGTTTGTAAAAAATTGCTTTTTACATTTCCGTTAAAAACTGTCTTAATTAAATTATCTTTAGCGTCTGTAATTGTTACAACTGCATCCATTCCTTGATGAACAGAACTTGAAGAAATCGCAACAACTTTTGTAAAAGGATTAGGAATTAGTT
>JAMOQM010000152.1 GCA_027064005.1 Candidatus Cloacimonadota bacterium
CATCCAAACATATTTCACTTTCATCAAAACCAACAAGAGAAGTTCATGGAGGATGTACGCCTGAAGAAGTGTTAGTTCCAATTATAGTTTTTAATTCTATTCCAAACTATACCCAACAAGAAGAAACATATAGTATAAAATTAATTACTGACGAAATCAATATTAAAAATCTTGAGGTTACTTTTGAAATATCACCAGTTCCAAATAAAAAAGCTTTCCTTGTCTATGGCAATAAAAAAACAGAATTAAAGAAAAATAAAATTGGACAATACACAAGTAAAATTGACCTTAGAAAAACCGGACAATATGAAATAAAAGTACAAATAGGAGATTTTCAGCAAGAATTTAGTATAAGTATAAAATCAGGTTTTAAAGAAGAGGATTTATTTTAATTATGGATAATTTAGATATTAAAATCAAACAAGTTTTTCCGGAAGAATCTGTTTATAAAGTTCCTAAAAGATACAATATTTTTAACGGAAAGAATTTACCATCTTTTATAAAAGATTGGTTAATAAAGAAATTCACAGATGATTTTGGAGAATTAGATTTAGAAGGTTTGCTTAATTTCTTAGAGCGACATATACCTCAGAAAAACAGTGCAATAAAAAATAGGTTACGCACTCATCGTGAAGAGGTAACAATATTAACAAGATTTATAGTTGAAACTGATATCCAGCATGATAAACTAAAATTTGCAATTCCGGATTTGGGAATAAAATCAAATGAAGGTAGAATTCCGGATTACATTGCAAAAAAAAATCCTGACCTAAAAGACGGGGAAATTTGGGGAGTAACAACATTAGCATATATTCCACCAGAGGGTAAAGAAAAAGGAGTTATAGAGTTAGTCAACTATAAACCTTTTAAGCCGTATTCTGTAGATATAGATTATTTTAAATCTACCAGACAAGAGTTTTCAACCGAAGAATGGATTGATGTTTTAATTAGGTCTATGGAGTATAATCCGAAAGGATTTGAGTCATTACAACAAAAATTACAATTTTTAAGTAGATTGCTTGTTTTTGTGGAACCTAGACTAAACCTTATAGAACTTGCACCAAAAGGAACTGGAAAATCATATATTTTTAGTAATTTAAGCAAATATGGTTGGTTGATAAGTGGTGGTGTTGTTACACGTGCAAAACTTTTTCACGATATTCAGAAAAAGACAAACGGGATTATTACTATGTATGATTTTGTCGCAATGGATGAAATACAAACTATTAAGTTCTCGGATCCTAATGAATTAAAAGGAGCATTAAAAAGTTATCTTGAATCAGGTAATTGCACGGTTGCTAATGTTAGAATATCGTCACTTTCAGGTATGATTTTATTAGGGAACATACCTCTTAATAATAATAAATTACCTCTTAGTAAAAAATACTTTACATCATTACCGGAATTCTTTAAAGAATCGGCTTTGTTGGATAGATTTCATGGATTCATTGAAGGGTGGCAACTTCCAAGAATTAAAGAAGATTTAAAGGCAAATGGATATGCTTTAAACGTTGAATATTTCTCGGAAATACTCCATTCTTTAAGAGATGATTCTTCATATAATACATTTGTTAGCGAATTGTTAGATATTCCCAAAAGTTCTGACACAAGAGATACAACAGCAATTATTAAAATGACTACAGCATATTTAAAACTATTATTTCCGCATATTACTAGTATTAATGAAATTAACAAAGAAGAGTTTAAGCTCTTTTGTTTAAATATGTCAATTAACAAACGAGCAATTATTCGGGAACAAATACATTTAATTGATGATGAATTTGGGAAAGAAATGCCAGACATAAAAATGAGGGAATACTTCTCAAGTATCTAACTAATGAATAACAAATTTGAATTAATTGAAAATTGCTAAAGATAATTAAACTGATTTCAAAACGAATAGGCGTAACACACTGCTATCTCCGCCTTCGGTGTGGTAGTGCCCAAACATTAAGCTTGCAGTTGTATCAAATACCATAAGAACCGGCATTCATAGAAATTATTCTCTCCGTAGAAACGCCCAATTTGGCCGTCTCTTTTATTTTGAAAAATTTCGGTGGAATGCCAGAAATTTCTTCAATTTCTTGACATCAAATAATGCTTATTTTTCTTACATTTATAAATAAATAGGAAATAATTTGATCATCAAATTTCCAATTGGAGTTTCAATGAATAGACTAATCTTTGTCGGATTAGGTGGATTTATCGGAGCAATATTGCGTTATTTAATCAGTGGTTTTGCTCAGGATTTATCCAATAGTATTTCTTTTCCATACGGAACGCTTGCCGTAAATGTCATAGGATGTTTTTCCCTCGGATTTCTCACTCAACTTTTTGAGAACCATGTTATCGTTTCACCTGAATTAAGACTTCTACTTTTAGTCGGAGTTTTGGGATCATTTACCACATTTTCAACATTTAGCAATGAAACATTAAATCTTATCCAAGAGCAAAAATTATTTTTAGCATTGGTTAATATTTCAGTTCAGTTAATCTTAGGATTGTCCGCCGGATTTTTAGGACGCTTAACCTCAATTTCACTTTGGAGATAAAATGAAAATACCACAAAAAAGTCAAATTTTAAGAATCTTTATTGGAGAAAATGATAAATATAAAGGTCAACAACTTTATGAATGGATTGTATTGAAAGCTAGAAAAGAATGTTTAGCCGGAGCTACTGTTTTACACGGAATAATGGGGTTCGGAGCGAATACTAGAATTCATACTTCTAAAATTTTACGACTTTCGTTAGATTTACCTATTGTTATTGAAATTATCGATGGACCTAAAAAAATCCAAAAATTCTTAGCAGGTATTGAAGAAGTTCTTGAAGACTGTTTAGTAACGATTGAAGACGTAAATGTATATTTTTATAAAACAAAAGATCGAAACTTATTGGAATCGGATTAGCATTTTTTCGCCAAATTATCAATAGTGCGGAATAAGTTTAAAAATTATTTTCTAACAATTAAATATATTGACAGATATAAATATGTTAGAAATATTTACGCTTGTAAATATGTTAATCGGATTAATTTGTTTTAATTAAAAAAAATGAGGTTTTAAATGAGTAATCTTTTAATTTTAGGGATATTAATTTTTATTGTCGCAATAACTATGACTATGGTTGGAAAAGGTGGCGGTAATTTTTATGTAGTTATTCTTGCCATAGCAAACATTCCAATGCATCAAGCTGCAGCAACAGGTCAATTTATCTTATTTTCAGCTTCCGTGGCAGCAATGATTGTTTTTCAAAAAAATAAAACGGTATCTTGGCCATTAGCTATAATTATCGGAGGTGTAACCGCCTTATCTGCTTTGGCAGGCGGATATCTTTCTCATCTTTTTAATGATTTTATTTTAAAACTCATTTTTGCTGTACTTCTTATCGTGTCCGGTGGAGTAATGCTTATACCTCCTCCAAAAGCAAAAGAGACCGAAAAGAAATTTGGTGTCCTACAACTTCATTCTCAAAATCAAAATTTCTATATTAATCTGTGGATTGCCATTCCAATAACAATTTTAACCGGTTTTGCTGCCGGAATGGTTGGTGTTTCCGGTGGTTCTTTCCTTGTTCCTTTAATGGTAATTGCCTGTGGTGTTTCTATGAAAATTGCTGTTGGAACATCCTCAACTTTAATTGCTGCAACTTCGTTTATGGGATTTATCGGACACGCTACTCAGGGAGATTTTAATCCATCTCTCGCAATACCTTTAGCAGTTGTTACAATTATCGGCGGGATTATAGGTGGGAAAATGGCTTTAAAATCCAAACCTAAAAATTTAAAGAAAATTTTTGCTTATACAAATTGGCTTGCCGCTATTTTTATGATTATCAATGCCTTTAATATGAAATAATCTAAAAAAAACATGACATTCGTGATTTTGTTAATTCCATGTTGAATTGTATGTAGAACAATTTGCCAAATTGTTTATTAAACATAGATTTTTCGGGCGTTTTTGATTTTATTGATTTTTAGAACAATTCGCCAAATTGTTATTAAACTTTCAACCTGCTAAAATCTTTTTAGAAAGTAGAGATGCCCAAATTAGGCGTCTCTACTATTTTGTAGAATTTTTGGGGGAAGCCAAGATTTTTTAGAACTAATTTGACATATTTTTCCGATATAAAATTCTTAGTATTAATTAGAAAATTAGGAGATTAAATGAAAAAGTTATTAATAGTTCTTTCAACAATTTTTATTGTGTCAATGTTAAATTCTTTGGAATTTTCAACAAATTCTTTGACTTTTACAAATTCAATTGTAAGTCGGCCGGATTCACTAAGTTTATCCGTTACCAATGATTCCGATGTGGAACATAGTTTTCAGATTATCAATCACAATCAATTTATAACCAGCCAATACGAGACAATAACTCTCAATCCTCAAGAAACAAAATCTTTCTTTGTTTATTTAAATTCAAATGAAAATATTGAGATAAATGACATCTTGTTCTTCGTTGATAATGAAGATTCTCTTACCGATGCAATTCCGGTTCATGCCGAAGTACATTTTGCGGACAATTATTATTCCTCAACTTATAATCTTTATGATAATGCTTTGAAAAATGCTCTTTTAAATCTCATTAATAATCAAAATTCTCTTGGATACACAGGAGCACGAGAAGCTATGTTTGGCGATATTGACAATGTAAACGGTATTGTAACCGGTGTTTATACCGGATTTCAAGTTGAGACAACCGGAATACCTAATGGTAATGTAATGAATTGTGAACATACTTGGCCTCAAAGTTTAGGAGCGACCGGAGTAGCAAAATCAGATTTGAACCATCTTTTTCCTTGCAAGTCAAGTGCAAATAGTGCCAGAGGAAATTTACCTTTTGGTAATGTTCAAAATCAAAATTGGGAAGACGGTGGATCTTTAAGAGGAACCGATGCAAACGGGACAACAGTTTTTGAACCTCGTGATGTTCATAAAGGTGATTGTGCGAGAGCGATGATTTATTTTGCGATTAGATATGATAATCCCAATAATTTTTTAAATTATCAGGAACCGACTTTGCGAGAATGGTTTTGGCAAGA
>JAMOQM010000153.1 GCA_027064005.1 Candidatus Cloacimonadota bacterium
CTGCTTGTTAAAGATCTATTATTTTTCTCCTGATTTTAAAATCAGGAGAAAAATTTATTTATAGTTGACTCCTATTCTTGATCAATCTTTTGTCCTCTCAAATATTTGAACGGGACTAATGGTCGGGTACTCCTGTGCTCATCTTTTCGAGAGCGGAGTGCTTTGTTATGACTTTTTTATCTTTATATTCCACTCTATTGATTTTAATTTAAGTGATAGCTCAGTTAGCGTATTGACTATTTCTTTTTCTGTTGGAAAATAACCAAATACTAAATCCTTAAAATTTACTAAGTATGATTGCTTGATTTTGTCCCAAGTCTCAAGACTATTATCGAAAATCATTGCTGTAGCCGGATGATTTACCAACCAAAAATTATTATTTTTGAAACTTAGAACATCATCATTCGCAACTTTTATCAGCAACTTGTGAAATTCCTCAGATTGATAGAATGACCTAATCTCTTCATCTTTAAGCATCATATGAATATCATAAATATGTCTGATTTTATTATTTAAATCAACTATAGGTGTTTTTGTAAAAGAAAATCTGACTAAGCTCATTATTTTTTCACAAAATGTTCTTTTAGGACTCAACACTTGCACTTCAAAAGGGGATAAATCAAATTTACGTATAAGTTCTGTTTGATTATTAGATTGCAATGTATCACAAATTAGTGAACTTACATATCCTTTCTGATAAGGTTCATAATTACCCAACCAAGTAGCTTCAAGAATTATATTATCACGAATTTGCCCAAACTGTCCTGTGAAAATTTTATCATAACTATGAGCAGTCTTACGAATCATTCCTTTTTTGTTAGTAACTCCAGTTATTGTAATTTCAGGCATTTCTGAAATAATACTATTGGTTATTTGCTTCAATTTAAATTTTAATTGATTATTGCTATCCAAAGAATTTCGCAAAATAACTAAATCAATATCTTCTGAAAATCTGCTAATCATTTTATTACATTTTGCTAATGCAGTGCCACCCTTAAATATAATTTCTTTACCTATATCACTTTGGAATATCAATTTTAAAGCAAGCGTAACCCAATAATCTTTTTCTACATAAATCTCTGGAATATTGAATTTTTGAGCTGTAGCAATAACAGCTTCTTTGAATAGTTCATTATTTCTATGCAAGTTCATTTAATATTCCAGTTCGTTACACTTGGCAAAATTGAAGAATTTATTCCTAATTTATATTTTGTTAGAGGATTAAGATTTTTTTTCAGCAGATTCGTATTTATGTTAATATCAATGTCTTCCATTAAAGCACCTAGAAATGCAATAACTCTAGGCGGATAGTAGGTTGCAAATTGTATAATGTCTTGTTTCTCTTCAAAACTTAACTTGGAGAGAACCGATTTTAATACTAAAATTGCCGAATCTATGTTTAAATCTTGGATAGATTTGAAATCTTTTAGTGCATCTAAAATTTGTAATAAATTGTAATTAGAATCAGTAACGTCAACATAACTTTTAACTGGTGTCGCTTTAACATTTTTAGTAGAAATGTAGATTCTTTTATCTCTGCTAGCAATTTTTATAATTCTAGGTATTTGAGTTGTCAGACCAATGCTGTTGTAAAATGATGTCCCAGTTATATAGGCAATTCGCTCACCATTTTTGTTAAACAAGTAGGGTTTAATTAATTCTTCATCACTTGGTTTTAATTCACCGAAAATTGACTTTTTAGGAATATAAAAAATTCCCGTAGAGATTCTTTTTATGACTCCATCTCTAATTAACCGCTCGATTGCTTTTGTTCCGGCTGAATATTCCTCAGGCTGCAAATCTAGCTGTTTATAAGTAAAAGTGTTGCCAGGTTTCAACATCTCAATTTTCTCTTTTATTTTTTTTGATATTTTCATATTATCCAAGTTCTTTGATTTCGATTATATGTCAAGTATCTTGTCGCAAATGCTCGACAAAAAGTTTAACAAATCGATTTCATTTTTTAAAAAAAGTCATAATGGACGAGCTATGCCCTGCTATTAGAAAAACCTATTTCAAACTCGCCAGCTTGCTGAATCAGAATGATTCAGCGCAAACCTACACAACTAAATGCAGCAGGGATAGCTGTGTTATATGCGTTCTAATCAAGTTCAACAGAAAAATTTGAGTAATGTTTATATTGGTATTTCCGTCCATTTTTAATACCTTCACCAATTGAACAAATTTCTTTAGTTGCAGATACATTTGAGTTATTTCTTAATAAGAATTTCTTAATTTCGAATAAACTGTAATTCATTCTATGTTTCTTTAAATATTTAAAATAAAAAATAGTTCTATCACGATCATTTGTATGTAGTGTTGATCTGTCATATTTTGCATACGGTAAAATATAATTTTTTAAAAGTTTTATCACTTTATCATCTAAATTGATTTCAGATAGTGTGCCAGCAGAGGGATTATCAGAAAAAATTATTGGGTTCCAAATATCAATCCATTCTTCTAAATTGTTCGAAAAATCAGCTACAACAATTATACATTTAGGATTAGGTAGAGAATCCAAGTAATTAATCATTTTTTGTGATGGAAAATATGAAACAAAAACATCATTAGAATACGACAAAGACTTCTTATCAATAGTTGTCTCTGTCTCTAAAGATAATCTTATGTTCTGGAGTTTTGATTTCCAAGTTTTTTTATTTATTTTGATATAATGAGAGAGTATTTCACTACTTTCATACATTCTTTTTGTTGGTGTTATTAAAATAGCATTAGTTGTGTTCGCTTTTTCTTGACGAGATACTATTAAAGCTAAAGATGATTCTATTCTTTTCTGCAATGGAATGTCTGCGGGAATAATTATTCTGTTAATATTTATTTTGTTCATTTTTCCGTCCTTATTTTTATCCATTTTTTCGAGTCTATGATGCTCTTTTTCTCGATTGAGATTTCTTCTTTATTTAACTTTATTTTTAATTCTTCAGTTTTTTTTATGAAATCTCTAACAAAAATTTCTTTATTCTCATATTGGTTACCAATTGAAAACTGAGTAAAATTCCCATCTTTGTTTTTCATTGTAATAAACAAAAAGGCACTTTTGTTTCCTTTTTTATGTATCGGTTGAACAAAATGTTTGTAAGCATCCCATAAAGCACCAGCTATTGTTATTATAGAAGCACTTGTGCTAACAATCATTGTCCAATCCAAGGCTGAGTTATAAATTTTACCAACTTCAGGTTGAAATTTATAAAATTCAGCGTCATTTATTCGATCATCTAAAAACTTTAACAAATCATCAGAATTTAACTCATTTGAGACATTAGCAAGTGCCCCTTGAAAAATTAACGATTCTATCATAGTCACTCCTCCTTATTTTTTAGCATATAATGGTTGACGTGTGCGGCGGAATCAGAATGATTCAGCCCGTACAAACCGACCAAACCTGAATCGGAACGATTCAACCAAAACAAACCACGCAATTTACCGCTGACACGTTTGTTACACCCCTTTACCTCAAACTTTCAATTGATGCTACAAATTTCTTCGCATTTTTATGAGAATCATCTCTACCTTTATAGATGCGCAGAGTATTAATTAAACTGATTGTAGGTGATACAATTGACTGAATATTAAATTCACCTGAATAAACTAAAGAAGCACTAACTATAGTATGAATACAAAATTGAGCAATTTCCCATCCCATATTTGAATACAGACACGACAATTCCTTTTTAATTTGTTTAAGTATGTTATTTTCGTCATATCCTTTTTTTATGATTTTATTTACAGTATCGATAAAACTTTTTTGTAGGTCATTGAAATCTTCATTATTCCTTAATTTAATAATTTCATTCGTATCGATATGTCCGATATAATCAGGTACTAAACAGTGAATTGCAATTTTAGAAGCATTGTATATGATTTTATTTTTACCTTCTCTCTGATACAATTCCGAAAATTTTAAAAACTTTTCATTATCTGTTATTGAGTCTATTTCCCGTTCATTACTTATCTCATTTGCTAACATAGCCATATACAAATTTGATAATTTAGAACTCATTTTTATTCCATTAGCACTATCTTCAGCTAAGCTATTTTTTAAAAGAAATTCTTTAAGATTATAAGTATATTTCTCTTTAAAAATCGTTGACGTAAACCTATCAGATTTTAATTCAGCCTTTGAAATTCCCCACAGAGTATCATAATCGCGTTTTAAATTAGCTTCAATTCTATTAATAAATTTATTAGAGATTTTTTCTGCAATATTATAATCAGGATGTATAGGTTTGAGAAAATCAGATTCATTCATTAGTAAATTAAAATTGGAACTAATTCCTGTTCTTAACGCAGAACTTGGGATTATTGGTGATAAAGATTTAAAATAAAGCAATGCGAAATTTAACCAAGCTTTGTTTTGTATCTCAAAGTAAGGGTAGTAAACTGCTTCCATTTGCATTTTGTTTCTCCTTCAAAATTTTAATTTCTTTTATAGATTCTTTGGGGTGTAAATCTCTGTTGTTTTTATCGTTGGCTTACCATATCCTTTTTGATTAAACAAATCAATATAACCAAGTAAATGATTGTTCATATTAATCTTAATATCTTTGCTAATCATCATTTCCAAAGCGCCTCCTCAAGTTCTTAAACACAGTATTATATTTTGAAAGAATGTGTCAAATAAAAAAATGATACCGTCTTAAAAAGGTGTTTTTTATCAAGAAAAATTGAACACTGGTAAGTTTTTAACGCGAGATAATATGGATATAGAATTTATTGAATTTGAAAAATGGCGGAGAGTCAGGGATTCTAATCTTGAGTAAACTTGCGTCTAAAACGGTTTTCGAGACCGTCCCGTTCAACCGTTTCGAGACATTCTGCTTTTATTATAAGCTCCGAAAATCAATTTTCCACAAATTCAAATTTATCCACATCAAAAAGTCCTTTGTCGCTGATTTTCAAATGCGGAATTACAATTAGAGCCAGAAAGGAGAGTGTCATAAATGGAGAGGTTAAGCTTGTCCCTAAAGATTTTGCAAAGGAATTT